>JAYRQH010000307.1:0-8260 GCA_041910715.1 Bergeyella sp. | reverse complement strand
GGTGTTGGGCTTGTTCGTTTCCACAGAAGGATTTGCTCCCACCTGTTCCTGTTCTTTCGTGACGGTATTTTGTTGGCAAGACACCGCACAAGCAAGACTAAAAAAGGCGATTTTGATTGTTTTTGATTTTAACTTCATTTTATTTCATTTTAAATTTTACAGGTAGATGAAAGGTGTTCATTCCTTTTTTAAAGGTGATACCATTTTCTTCTTTGGAAGCAAGTGGTCGGTAATCATTTAGAAGCAATGATTGTGCTATAACATTTACTCGGTATAACGTACCAACATTATTTTCCTGGCTTAGGGGCATTCTAATTTTGTTGTACGTAACCGACACGGGTTCGTACTCTGAGGGATCCAGTTCGAAATAAATTTCGTATCCACGCTCTCCTTTTATATCATAAGGTGTATATTCTGCGTTATATATTTTTGGTAGATCTGCTGGTATAGTGGCATTGGTACACGAAACACAAAAGGTTACTAAAAAAAATAAAGCAAATACGGCGCAGATTTTATCGAATTTCATACTTTTGATATTATTATAAACCAAATATATGAAACATTATCAGAAAATAGGGGCTTTGGCTTTTGCTGCCTTACTAACCATTTCTTGCTCTAATAACGACGATCCTATAGTAGATCCCACAGATCCTGTCGAAAATACCGTTCAGGATTTTGTTTGGAAGGGTCTTAATTCTTGGTATTATTGGCAATCTTCCGTACCTAAGCTTGGGGACAAAGCGTTTGCGTCCGTTGCCGAGTATCAGAATTTTATAAATGCTAAAAAACCGGATGATTTATTTTATTCGCTACTTAATGATTATCCCAATACCGATCGTTTTTCTTGGATTGTGCAGGATGTCAATGAGCTTTTAAGTGGTTTCAGCGGAGTTTCTAAAAGCGCAGGATATGATTTTAATTTATACTTGAAAGATGCAGGAAATGTGAACGTGGTAGGTATTGTTAATTATGTACTCCCAAATTCTCCCGCGGAAAAAGCAGGACTTAAACGTGGAGATGTAATCACAGGCGTGAATGGAGCTGCATTAACTGTGAATAATTATAACAATCTACTTAAAGATCAGTATACCATTGAGATCGCTGAGAAAACAGAAGTTACCAGTGCAGGTGTTGTAACGTCTGGAACACCAAAAACAATGACTATTTCTGCAGTGGTATTGGAAGAAAATCCCGTAGCATTCAGCCAAGTGTATACCTATGACAATAAAAAAATTGGATATTTGGTCTATAATGGTTTTCAATCCAATTACAATGATGAATTAAATGCAGCTTTTGCCAAACTGAAAGCGGGAGGAGCAACTGATCTAATTTTGGATTTACGTTACAATGGTGGAGGATCCGTGAGTAGTGCGGTAGCGCTTGGACAAATGATTACTGGACAATTTACTGGAAATCCGTTTGTTACGTTAAAATTTAATCAAAAGCATAGTCAGTACAACGAAACCGATAAACTATCCGATAAGGTGCCATTGTTCAATTACGTTAATGGAAATAATCAACCGGCTGGAGAAGAACCGATCAATAGTTTGCAATTGAAAAAAGTCTATGTGCTTACCTCTTCAGGTACGGCTTCTGCGAGCGAATTAACAATTGATGGTCTTAAACCGTACATTGATGTGGTAACGATTGGTGGCGAAACCTACGGTAAATTTGTAGGCTCAATCACTCTTTTTGATTCTCCAAGCAAAGATTTTCTTTCGTATGAAGAGCGCAACAAATCCCACAATTGGGCGATGCAGCCAATTACATTCTCTTATTTTAATGGTAAGAACGATCCGCATCCAGTAAAGGGAATTATCCCAAATTATGCAATTAACTCGTATTCGTATTTCGGAAAATTGAAAGAGTTTGGAAACACCAGTGATCCTGCTTTAAACAAAGCATTAGAACTTATCTTGGGAAGAACGGTTGCGAAACAATCATCACGAGTTGATTTTGAAAAATCAAAAGCATTTTTTAATTCAACTAAAACGATGAAAAAATTCGGAACAGAAATGTACGTTCAGCCGTCTGAATTAAAGTAATTTTTAAATATGAGTAAAAAAAATTCGCGCTTCGGTGCGAATTTTTTTTTGAAAACAATAATCATTTCATATTTATTTCTATATTTGTAGAGCAATATAACATTTTGTAGAAATGAAAGCAAAACTAACTGAGGCAGAAAAAGATGTGATGGAAATTCTTTGGATGAAAGACCGAGCTTTTATGAAAGATCTTCTTGAAGAATATTCTGACCCCAAACCGGCGACCACAACGATTGCAACTTTGCTAAAGAGGATGCAAAATAAAGGCCTCATTAGCTACAAAACCTTCGGGAACAGTAGAGAGTATTACCCTTTGGTAAAAAAGGAAACGTATTTCGGCAACGAGATGACGTCCATGATTGACCGCTTTTTTGATAATTCGGTAACGAAATTTGCTTCGTTTTTCACAACAAATTCCAAGCTTTCGCAAAAGCAATTGAAAGAGCTACGTGACATTATTGATCAACAAATACAAGACTAAAATGGCTTTAATTTTCCTTAAAATCGCACTAAGTTCCGCTGTTTTTATTGGAATCTACTACGCATTTTTACAGAAAGAAAAAATGTTTCAATTCAACCGCTGGTACTTGCTCATCACATTGATGATATCGTACACGGTGCCTTGGATCACAATTTCGATTCCGACGCGCTCCGTAAACGAATCTAAGCTAATTGTTGGCGAATTTACACAAGAAGTTTTGGTTCCTATTTCGAAGGTGCCCGAGAAAGTCGACATTCAAATCTCAGATTTTATTTGGTATGCGGTCCTTTTCATCTCACTGATAATGCTATTAAAATTCGGATACGCCTTTTTTAAAATTCTCCGAATCCGCGGTGATAAAAATGAGGTTAGCGGCATTACGATAATGACAAGTGCCGAGGTAAGTGTACCATTTAGCTTTATCAACAAGGTTTATCTTCCCGCTTCAATAAAAGAAACGGATGATCGAATTCTTCAACATGAAATTTGCCACGTTAAAGAAAAACACAGCCTTGATATACTTTTTGTAGAGATATTAAAGATTATTTCTTGGTTTAATCCCGCTTTATATGCCTACAAAAATGCTATGAAAATCAACCATGAATTTTTAGCCGACCAAGCGGTTTTAAATAAATCAAAGGATGTAAAATCCTATCAAATATTAGTGATGGACGAAATTGTTAAGCTGCAGACAAACAATTTGGTGCATACTTTTAATTTTACTAACACCAAAAAACGACTTATTATGATGTCAAAACAAAAATCCCAATTCAGTACACTGAAAAAAACAGGAATGGTTCCACTTATTGCGGGAGTTTCACTATTAGTTATTCAATATGTACATGCAGAAACTCCAAAACTTATGGAGGTTACGAAAACAATCGAGAATATTACGCCAATTGACGAAGCAAGTATTCCTGAAATCCGCACAATTGTTAACGAGGATGTTGCGTTGGTAGATGAAGAAATGAAAGTGACAGATACGGTTAGAAAGAAAATCAAAGAAGAAAACAAACAGCAGGTTGCTCCATCTTATGAAAAATCAAAAGATGAGGTTTATAATTCTGTGGAAGAACATGCAAAACCTCTTACAGCTTTGGGGTTTAATGACATAAGAAAAAAGTTTCAAGAAAATTTCAATAACAAAGAAGTGAACGGTGTGGGTACAGTACGCACTGAAATTACCTTTATTGTTGAAAAAGACGGAAGTATCAGTGACATCAAAGCTACCGGTGACCACCCTGCTTTCAACGTTGAATCGGTAAAAGCACTTATTCTTGCGAATCAGGGTGTCAAATGGCAGCCAGGGAAAGTCAACGGGCAGGATGTGCGAAGTAAATTCAGGTTTCCACTTACCATGCATTTTGAGTCCGCACCAGTTCATAAAAATTAATAAAAAAAAGAGTTCTTCTAGAGCTCTTTTTTTAATTTGTATTTTTGTTCTATGAAATTCAACCTACAATCCGAATATCAACCTACTGGAGACCAGCCAAAAGCCATTCAGTCTCTCACTCATGGCGTGGAGTCTGGAGAAAAATACCAGACATTACTAGGTGTGACAGGCTCCGGAAAAACATTTACTATCGCGAATGTGGTAAATAATGTCCAAAAACCGACCTTAGTTCTTGCTCACAACAAAACCTTGGCCGCGCAGTTATTTATGGAGTTCAAAGAGTTTTTTCCAGATAATGCGGTAGAATATTTTGTTTCGTATTACGACTACTATCAACCTGAAGCGTATATTGCTTCAACAGGCACTTATATTGAAAAAGATTTAAGTATTAATGAAGAGGTAGAAAAACTTCGTCTCTCAGCAACGGCTAGTTTACTTTCGGGGCGCCGAGATGTACTTATCGTAGCCTCTGTTTCATGCATATACGGTATCGGAAATCCATCCGAGTTTCACAAATCACTTATTTCCGTTCATATTGGGGAAAAACTAACGCGAACCACCTTGCTTCACCAATTAGTGAATGCATTGTATGCACGTTCGCTAAATGAGTTTATACGAGGAACATTCCGTGTGAAGGGTGATGTGATTGATGTCTATCCCGCTTATGCTGACAATGCGGTACGGATTCAATTTTTTGGAGATGAAATTGAAAAAATTCAGACTTTTGATCCGGTTTCAGGGAATGTCACGGCCAATTTTGATCAAATTCAGATCTATCCTGCCAATTTATTTGTCACTTCTAAAGAGACATTAAATGGAGCAATCCGAAGCATTCAAGATGATCTAGTTAAGCAAGTTGACTTTTTTCAAAGCATTGAAAAACCGCTGGAAGCTAAGCGTCTGGAAGAACGTACGGAGCTGGATTTGGAGATGATAAAAGAATTAGGCTACTGTTCGGGAATTGAGAACTATTCGCGCTATTTGGATGGTCGACTTCCCGGATCTCGACCGTTCTGTTTGCTTGATTATTTTCCTAAAGATTATTTGATGGTTATTGATGAAAGTCACGTAACCATTCCGCAAGTTCACGCTATGTATGGTGGAGACCGCAGTCGGAAGGAAGCCTTGGTAGAGTACGGGTTTCGTCTTCCTGCTGCCATGGACAATCGACCTCTGAAATTTGAGGAGTTTGAAGGGATGCAAAATCAGGTGATTTACGTATCGGCAACCCCAGCAGATTATGAATTAACGCAAACAGAAGGTGAATATGTAGAACAAATTATTCGCCCAACAGGGCTCTTAGATCCCGTTATTGAAATTCGACCGACCATCAACCAAATTGATGATTTAATAGAGGAAATACACAAACGTGTGGAGGTGGATGAACGTGTCTTGGTTACAACATTAACAAAGAAAATGGCGGAAGAACTCACCAAATATTTCACCAAATTCGGCATTAGAACACGCTATATTCACTCCGATGTAGAAACCTTAGAGCGAATTCAGATTATGACCGATTTGCGAACGGGTCTATTCGATGTTTTAGTGGGTGTTAATTTACTACGGGAAGGCCTCGATTTACCTGAAGTATCTTTGGTTGCTATTCTTGATGCCGATAAAGAAGGCATGCTGCGTTCGAGAAGATCCATGATCCAAACCGTTGGTCGGGCAGCACGAAATATCAATGGTAAAGCCATTATGTATGCGGATAAAATCACCAAATCGATGCAAGCTACACTGGACGAAACCAATTACAGACGGTCAAAGCAGGAGCAATATAATGAAGAGCATAACTTGGTGCCTACGCAGCTAAACAAGAAAATATCAGAATCCTTAATCGGCAGGACCAAGGATTTTCCAGATGAAAAATACACGCAGAAAGAAATTTTGCAGAAGGTTGCCGAAACAAAAAGCACCTACTCATCTGATGAAATTGAAAAATTAATCGAAAAGAAACAAGGTGAAATGGAAGCAGCTGCAAAAAACCTAGACTTTATAAAGGCAGCGAAAATACGTGATGAAATTATGGCGTTGAAAGCCTAAAAAAAGCCGCTTACGTGCGGCTTTTATTTTTTCTCAAAGTGATAAGTATATCTTCGAGTCCATTCAGTTTAATTTCGTAAACGGTAGAGAGCTGCATGCCTAATTTTCCTTCAGGAAAACCACCATTTCGTAGAAACCACTCTAAATACGAAACAGGTAAATCCGCCAGCACAATGCCTTTGAAACGGCCAAAAGGCATCTTCACACTGATTATCTCATTCAATATCGCTCCATTTGGACTAGCTGGGTCGAGCATATTTATATTGTTAAGTCAATTTTATTTTCAAGTTCCTGATCCTTTTCCGGCAGGATAAGTTCGTTTTCTTCGTTTGCGAATTCGCTTTTATATACCTGAATCATTAGCATTGTGATTGAAACCATGATTGGCCCAAAAATTAACCCCATAAATCCAAATAAATTCATTCCCATGATAATTCCAAATACGGTATTAAGTGGGTGAATATCTTCTAACTTTTTGAGTAATGTAAATCGCAACACGTTATCCGTTAATCCAACGACAATTAAACAATAAACAGCAAGAAGAACTCCATTGGTCGTATTGCCTTCCGCAATCATGAAGATCGCCACGGGAACATAGATAATTGCTGCTCCAACAATAGGAATCATAGAGGCAACAGCTGTTAGCGCAAATAAAAGGGCGGGACTTGGGGCTCCAAAAATTAAATATCCAACCAATGCGACCAAACCTTGTCCAAAAGCCACTACTGGTAAACCTACCGCATTGGCTACCACCAATTTTCTGAATTTTTCGCCAATCAAATTAATGTTGGCCTTCTTTAACGGAATCGCGTTTTTTACCATTCTCTCGAAAGCACGTCCTTTTTCAAACATAAAATATAGAATGAAAAACATGGACGCGATAACCGATAGGGTATTAAAAGTTCCACTCAAAGCCGTTGTAGAGAACTTAGCTGCTGAATCCTGAATTTTGGTAATATTCTCTTTACTTAGAACATCAATGTTGGTCTTGGAAATGATAAATTCCTGAATCTTGTTCAGAAAAACATTAAATTTTGCTAAGTATTGCTGAGAATCTCCAAGTTTAGCAACGAGTAAATCAACCAATAAATAAATAGGAATAATAAGAACCACCAAGCAAATGAACAGCAAGAAAAAAGAGGCAAGAGCTGGCTTCCATTTTTTCTCTTCCTGAAGACGAAAGTTCAGATTTCTGCACACAATATATAAGGTGACAGCCCCCAACAACGAGGGAATAAACATCGCAAGATTCGAGCAGATGAGGTATGCTAAAACCAAAATAAGTGCGATGAGAAAAATCTGCTTAATAACAGTGCTGCTTATTTGTTTTTCCATCTGGATTTTTTTTTGTAAAAATAGACAAAATAGCCGTCCGTAAACGCTTTAACTTTATATTTTATGAGAATGAATTTGCAAAATTAGTTTCTGCCCATCAGGGGTCGAGGCTTACCTAAATAGGCAACATAGGTAGAATATATAAGCGCTACAAAATAGAAACCAGTAATGATGATGCCGATAAAGCATACCAGCACA
Source organism: Bergeyella sp. (assembly GCA_041910715.1). Classification (GTDB taxonomy): domain Bacteria; phylum Bacteroidota; class Bacteroidia; order Flavobacteriales; family Weeksellaceae; genus JAFAFC01. The sequence goes on along the minus strand of JAYRQH010000307.1, from coordinate 765 downwards.
CCCATAAAAGACAGGAAAAAACCCAAAATTCCGAGCAGGAGAAAAACGCCATACTGGTCTTTTGCTAGGTTGAACGATTTTTTTAGAGCGTCTACAGCAGTCGCATTTTCGAATAGCAAGATCGGAAGGCCTAATAAGAAAAAAGGTGCAACAAAGAATACGGGAATAAAACATAAACCTGCTGCGATACTTAGAACGGTATGTGCAATCAAACTATATATTAGGATATTTACCGTATTTTGAGTATACCCAATAAACAGGTCATTGATTTCTATGGTTTGGTTCGAGTTGTATTTGCTCATGATGTATAGCAGACCCACGTAAAGGGGCGAGGATAGGACCGATAAAACAATTGATACCATGCCATAAGCTGCAATGCCTGGACTTGTGATTATACTGTTCATAACGTTTTCGGTATCCTCCAAACTCGATAAAGTAAAAAAGAGGTCAAACTTCATAATCGCATCAGCAGCCAAATTGAAGGCCCAAAATATCAGAAAAGCGACTACCGCATACACCAAAATACCCCGATACATTTGAAAAGAATGGGACACAATGCTTGAGACGCTCGGTTCAGGAACGGAGTTTTGATAGTCTCCAGGAAAATGGGATGCCGACATAGTTACTCGTTTTACCAATCAGATGATATCAAATATAGTGATTTATGCTGCTTCTTTTTCACTAAAGATTGATTGATATAATGAATAAATCACCGCGTTCATAAAAGGATACGTAATGAGGTAGCCAAAAAAGAAAAGTAAAATC
>JAYRQH010000306.1:0-2726 GCA_041910715.1 Bergeyella sp. | reverse complement strand
AAAGTCTGCGCCCGAAAAGCCACCTCCGTACGCACTCCCTTGCGATGAGCGCTGGTATTGTTGTGCTTTTTCATACTCTTCACCGTGCTTCCAGTTTTCACCATACTTATCGTATTTTTCCCGATTTTCAGGATTGCTTAAAACTTCGTTGGCTTCATTAATTTCTTTGAATCGCTTTTCAGCTTCCTTATCATTCGGGTTGAGATCTGGATGGTATTTGCGTGCTAGTTTTCTGTAGGCTTTCTTTACATCTTCTTGAGAAGCTGTTTTGCTAATGCCCAATATTTTGTAATAATCGATATAGGCCATAAATAATTATTGATGAATAAAAGTATCAAAAAAATATCGCGAATCAAAATGAATTCGCGATTTATATTACGATTTTGTTTGCCATTCCAACTCCTGTAATTCCTCCTGCTCGTCGGAAGTAAATTTTGTAAATACAAAATAACCACTTAGCATTCCGATTGTGTTCAGAAAAACATCATCAATGTCCGCCACGCCTCTTCCCGTGAAATGCTGAATCAATTCGATACTAATAATTCCACAAATGAAAACCGGAACGAGTATTCCTACATTCCTCAAGTTTTTATGAATAAGACCTAAAAACCCAAAAGGCATGAAAACCAAAACATTACATATAATATTAAGAAAGAAATCTTCGAAAGGGACTTGATATCTCGTAAAGTTGAGAATCATGTGAAACGGCTTTAATTGCAAATTCCCTATTTCTCCTGCGGTTCTACCACAACCAAATAACATCATATATACCAAGCCAAACAGGTATAGTGGCATATACTTTACATACAACTTCTCCAACATACAACCAATTTTTACTTCTAAATTCTACTTTAGTGTTATCTATTTCGTTTTTATTTATAAAAGTTGATTTTCTACCACTGCTTATTTTTTTGATTGTTAATTAAATTTACTTTAAAAGAAAAAGCTAATATCTTACCAAAATTTCAAGAAACCAGTCAAATACTGGACATTTAACAATTAATTAAAACTAAAGGACTCAAATATTTAGAAGTTCTTAAGAAATTCAGGTTTATTAGTGATGGTTTTGACTATCAAAATGGGAATTATTTGCTGCGAAAAATAGTAGAAAACAAGAAGAGTGCTATATTTGAAAAAAAAAATCGTGAAACAACTTTTTGAAAACTACTCCAGAATTATTCTATTGCTATTAGGAATTGTGATAGGAAGCTGCATTGGACTTTACTGGCCCGATGCCGTGCCCGCACTAAAACCCATTGGTGATATCTTCCTTAACTTGCTTTTTGTGTCAGTTGTGCCACTGGTATTTTTTGCCGTTGCTCATTCCATTGCAGATGTCGAGAAGCAAGGAAAGTTTGGGCGTATTCTTTTTAGTATGGCGCTCACCTTTTTATCGTTTATACTGATTGCTGCTTGTTATACTATAGTTGTAGTATGGCTATTCCCTACACAAGCTATTGCATCCCAGGATTTAGTTGATTTGGGCGGCTCGTCTGAAAACCAAAATTGGGGCGATCGTATCGTGAGTTTTTTTACCGTAGGTGAGTTCACGCAATTGTTTTCAAGACAAAATATGCTAGCACTTCTCATCTTTTCATTTCTTTTGGGAACCGCTGTTCGTCGTGCAGGTGAGAAAGGTCTTTTCTTCAAAACATTTTTAGACTCAGGATACGAAGTTACCAAGCAGATTTTATTGCTTGTGATGAAAGCAGCACCTCTTGGTTTGGGATGCTATTTTGCGTACCAGGTAGCAACTGTAGGTCCGGAACTGTTCGGATTTTATGCGAAACCTCTCGGTTTATATTACGGCGCTGGTTTAGTGTATTTTCTGGTTTTTTTCAGCCTCTATGCATTTATTGCATTCGGCAAAAAAGGAGTTCAATTATTTTGGAAAAATAATATTTACCCTTCTTTGACCGCGATAAGCACATGCAGTAGCTTTGCAACAATGCCCATCAATCTGCAAGCCGCACAAAAAATTGGTATTCCCGATTCGGTAGCTAATGTTGTAATCCCCATCGGTACTACCCTGCATAAAAACGGATCCTCCATCTCATCTATTATCAAGATTTATGTTGCTTTTTTAATTATTGGGGAGAATTTTTTTGAACCAAGCAATCTTCTTTTAGCTATCGGTATCACCGTCTTTGTAAGTATTGTTGCTGGAGGCATACCTAACGGCGGCTACATTGGTGAGATGTTGATGATTTCAGTTTATAATTTACCCTCCGAAGCAATTCCTGCGGTAATGATTATCGGTACGCTTGTCGATCCTCTGGCCACCGTTCTCAATTCTACAGGTGATACCGTAGCGGCCATGATGGTCACGCGGTTGAGTGGACAGAAATTAACACCAAATTCAGCTTCAGATACGATCTAAAGGTGAGATAACGTTATTTACAATTGGATCGGTTACTTGCGTATAGGTAAGCGTTGTACTGATATTCTCATGACCAAGAAGTTTCTGTATAAGCGAAATATCCGTACCCATTTCCAATAAATGCGTCGCATAGGAGTGTCTTAATCCATGAATTCCGATTTTCTTTTTCACATTCGCCTTCAGCAATGCGTTACGAAATACCATTTGGGCAGTACGGACATTCAAAGGTGAACCAGGGATTTTTCCTTCGAAAAGATAAACACTCGGTTGATAGGTTCGATAATAATGACGGAGTTCTTCTAAAATGCTTTGAGGCAAATTAACATAGCGATCCTTTTTGCCCTTT
>JAYRQH010000305.1:0-5655 GCA_041910715.1 Bergeyella sp. | reverse complement strand
GTATAAAAAAATAATCCGACATTTGCCGGACAATGTTTCTGTTTGTGAATTAGTAACACAAAGATATAAAATAATTTTCATATGCTACGCAAGAGTCTATTGAAGTTTTTTACAATGCTCCTTACTTTCAGTCTTTTAAACAGTGTTTTTTCTTGTAACGAACGTGAAGAGGCCGTACAATGTTTTCCGAGATCGGTTATCAGTGTGCAGCTTGATTTAAGACTTCCCGCCTATCAAAAATTACAATATACGGGCGGTTGGATATATCTTAACGAACAAAGCTCGGGAACGCGCGGTTTGATTGTGGTGCGAACATCCAACGGTTTCAGAGTGTATGATCGCAATGCACCCCATCTTTGTCCGGCAAGTAACACCACATTGGAAGTAAGTGAAGATATAAAAATTGTCTGCAACGCTGATAATTCGGAATGGATTTTATTGACAGGACAGCCGACCAAAGTTGCTAAGATTGCTCCAAAGACGTACTTCACCAATTTTGATGCGACATCACAAATCTTAGCCATTTATAATTAATTTCACGATTTTAATTCATAGATTAAGCATATGAAAGTTGTAATACAAAGAGTTTCTGAAGCTCATGTTAAAGTAGATGGAGAAATCGTAGGCGAAATTGAGGCTGGTTTTGTTTTATTAGTAGGAATTCAAGAAGATGATGAAGAACACGATGCCGACTGGCTGACTCAAAAAATTGGTAATCTCCGAATTTTCGGTGATCACGAGGGAAAACTAAACCGCTCAATTTTAGAAACGAATGGAAAAATCCTGTGCATCAGTCAGTTTACCTTGATTGCCGATTACAAGAAAGGAAATCGTCCCTCTTTTATAAAAGCTGCGAAACCAGACAAGGCCATTCCATTATTTGAGTTTTTTAAAAAACGGCTTGAGGAAGCGGGAATCTCTGTAGCTAGCGGCATTTTTGGCGCCGACATGAAGGTGTCATTAACCAATGATGGGCCCGCAACCATAGTTATGGACTCGAAAACTAAGGCATAAATAAAAAAATAAATGAGACTCCGTAGAGTCTCATTTTAGTTTAATTAATAATTCCCCAAAAATTAGTTAAACTAGCTATAAAAACTTTCTAAGAAAGTGATTATTCAACTTCCACCGTAAAATGTCCCTTGGACGTACCAGAGGCCATTGAACTTTTTGAAATAATTATCTGTAATACTCCTTTTCCCGAGACCTGATAATTAGCTACTTCCCTACCAAATGGACCATCTTGGGTTCCATCAGGAAGAATAATTTGGTTAACCCGTATATTCATTGCTGTTTTCTCAGGTTTCACATTTACATTGATAGACTTACCCGAAAAATTTGCAACCTTCAGGATGAGTTTTTGATTATCTGATGTAAACTCCTCTCCAACTTTAATGGGTAGCATAGTAGCATCCAATTCGCGCACAATTTCGCCTTCCTCATTACTTCTCATCACACCATCCTGCAAAACTTGTTTGGTTTTTGGCGCATTGTTAATCAGTGAATCCCGAATAGAAGCTGAGTCTACAACCACATCATTTACAGGAATTTGAGGCGTATTTACCGAATCAATAGATGATGTTTCAGTGGTCATTTTTTCCTCTTTACAGGCCACAATAATTAAGGGCAGAAGTAACAAAAGTTTTTTCATATAGGCAATCTTTTTTTTAAATACTTGAGAAAACGATACAAAACCTAAACCAAATAAAGAATTTTACCAATTAATTCAATTTTTACTTCGTTTTTAGGTTGATGGTTTCGTAATATAAAATCTTCGATAAAAAACTTGGAGTTTGTTTTGACTTTATTTTTAAACGAAGTTGATTTTCCAATTGATTATGCTTTTTTTCTTGGGCATATTTCAGTAGTATTTTCTCATTAAGATGGACCTCATTCAATAAATACGGAAGATCAACATGCGACTGCTGGATATTGTTTTTTGTGATAATGCCACCCCAATTAAACCAACTGCAAACTAAAATCATCCCATAAAACACCCAACTCATCACATTCAGCAAGTACATATTGGTTCTTTTTGCAGAAATCTTATACCCAGTAAAAACTAAACCAAATACACTCAAAATAAGAAATGCGAAGACGCCCAAACGTTTGTAGGTTAGACCAAAATGATGAACATACTCAGCATTTTTTGCCATTGCTGAAAGAACTAAGATTAAATTTAGTAGTATCCAGATGTATGCGGAAATTCTCAAAATGTGACTTTTGGAATCAAAATTAAAAACTGATTTGAAATAAAACATAATAACGATAATTGCCAGTACAATACTCATAACAACTGCCGTAACACGTTCGTGCGTTTCTTCCGAAAGTGTGACATCATTAAAATGTTCTCCAAATTGTTCATAATTGAACGCAAAAATAAAAATCAGCAACATACCGGAGAGCGCAATAAAAGTAACCACACCACTCAACCGTTCGAAGTCTATACTTAAAAACGAAAAACTTGGTTTATTTGAAATATGTTGCAGGTTAAAATCGTTGTTTAAATAGGTATTGCTTTTATAAATCACTCGTTCGACTACGAAATTCCAGTAATTAAATGCTAGAAAAAAGCCCAAAACGAGAAGACTAAAGAAGTGAATGAAATTAAAATCCAACTTCCAATCAACAAAAACATTCGCAAAATGATCGCTTCCATACGTATAAATCACAAAAAATAAACAAAGAAAAATGAGTGGGATTAAAATCACTGCGATCATCTGCTGCCAAGTCTTTCCCTCGTCTGATTTTGGAAGCCTTGCATCAAAAGTAAAAACGCGACAGATGAACGTAAAAGCATTTGTTATTGCTACGGGAATGATCATTAAAGGCTTTAGGTTTCGGGCCTTCGCTTTCAAATTTAAAACTAAAAGTGAAGTTATAACTGCAATGAACGAAGGTCCATCGTTAAACCACATAAATGCTACACTGGACAAAGTTGCACAGACCATTATCCCATAAAACAAACGTGTTCTGTTTTTCTTGGGCGCCAAAAACCACGCAAAAAATGTATTAAATAACCCAAAAAGACCAAAATTAAGTGCAAATAATTCGTCATAGAATAACACAACAAACAAACAGGTTGTGAGTAAAATAATTTGGAATTTCTTCATGATGTAGTTGTTTAGTAGAGAACAGGAATATCTTTTTGATGCATAAAATCTTTCAGCTGACTAAAATTTTGTTGAAGCAGACGCTCATAATCTAAATGATAAAAACGACGCATACTTTTCCCTTTTTTAAAGGCTTTATAATACGTTGCGGCATATTCCGGAAACACGAGGGTTCCAAGTATTAGCACGCCAAGCAAGTACGCAGACTTTTTTCCGTTGCCAAAAAGCAAATATTGCAATGCAATTTCATCAATCATATGAGTACCATATTCTGTAATAAGGTGGTAGACATCGTGGTTTTCCATTTGCGGAATCATGCGAAAGCCGTGTTCTTTATAAAATTCGCCTAATTTTCTTCCGAGTGAATCTTCTTTAAATTGTAGAAGTTGCTTCTCTGTAAAAGCCCACCTTCGCTTTTTTCGTTTGAAAAATCGGCGGTAATTTTTCTGTGAAATCTGATACATAAACAACATAAATTGCGTTCGAAATTTTTTCATAAAATCTATTTTTTTTGAATCGTGACTAGCAATGAGAATTATGATCCAGCGAATGGACTTCCGAAAACACCTACTGCTAATTCTGCCCAAAGAAGTGCAAGAACCATCAATATAATGGCAATTAGGATCAGGCGATGTGCGTTTTTACGAACCAATCGAAGCGCCATTTCAATCGCCGTCGCGGCGCTGAAGAGCATAATTGCGGCGATACCAAAGTCGGCACCAGACCAATTGACTTTATTCGAAAACTGCATTCCTACGAGAGGGATGAGGAGTAGAGATGCGGCAGCCATTACAAGGAATAGCCAACGTGTGTTTTTTGAGGTTGTTTTCATTTTGTTTTATTTAAAGTACTTTGTGTTTCAAAGTTAAAATTCAAAAAAAAGAACCTTAGATGGACAGCAGTTTTTCTAAAGCTTTTAGATGCTCTTCGAAGGCTTTCCTACCCTCTAAAGTCACGCGATACGACGTTTTTGGTTTTTTACCCACAAACTCTTTTTTAATTTCAATAAATCCTGATTTTTCAAGCGCCGCCGAATGGCTTGCTAAATTACCATCAGTTACCTGCAGAAGTTTTTTCATTTCATTAAAATCAACCCAGTCATTTACCATCAACACAGACATAATGCCCAGTCTAACCCGACTTTCAAATTCTTTATTCAAGTGATGGATATTCATAAAAACGACTCTTACTTCTTTATCAATTTCAATTCGTAAATGGACTTATTTGTACTTTGAATGCATTAATAGTCCATAGACAATATGTAAAAGCCCAAAACCAATAACCCATGCAATAAAGCCCCAACCCAGAAAAAATAGCGATAACAACCCCAATCCAATTTCGCAAAAACCTAAATACTTGATATCTGAAAGTGTATACCGTTCGGCACTTACCAACGCTAAACCATAAAAGATCAACGTCATGGGCGCAACAAACACCAACATACCGTGGTACAGCATCGCTAAACTAACGAAACCGCCTGTAATTAATGGAATAAGGAAGGCGATTAATAATCGCTTGGTAGTTGCATCCCACATGGAGGCTTCATTTTTCTTTGTTTTTCGGACCGTGAAAATATAAGCCAAGGCGATTGCCACCGCCAAAATAACCAATCCTGTAATCACCAGCTTGGTGACCAACTGATCCGAGAAATTGATCGCATCGTCTTTAAGATATGATACTTTTTCTTTCTGCATCACAAAATGGGCGTATGCAGAACCAACAAGCGCAGTAATCCCAGCAAAAACTCCTGAAAGACCGCTAAGCGATAGAAAGCGACTGCTTCGCTCCATCATGGAGCGAATATGCGACAAATCATCATGGTAATTTTTATCACTCATAAAAAGCACTTTGAATTACAAAGTTAAAAATTAAATTTACTTAAGCAACAAAGAGTGGAAAAAAATTTAATAAATTCTTATTTGTCCGTCAAACAACGAAAAAACGTGTTAATGACTTACTAATTTTACTTTTGGCGAAGCCGTTCTTTAATTTTACCAATATTTTCTTTAGCAGAATCTTCCAACATAAGACTGGCACTCATGTGAATTCGTGCTGGCATCAAATCATCAAAATGATCTGTTCCCTCCCACGACACTTTTTTGATTAATGCTAATGCATCATCACTTCTGCCCCCTAGGGTGTGTAAGAATTCATCTAGTTTTTCATCCATTTCCTGAATAGAATCGGAGACGGAATGGTATATATTATGTTGCTCCGCCCAAGTCGCAGACCGGAAATCAGCATCAATAGCCATTGCTGCAAATTGCGATTTTCCTATTTTTCTTTCCACATAGGGACCAATCACAAAAGGACCGATTCCCAAATTGAGTTCTGTTAAAGCCAAAGCTGAATATTTTGTTGCAAAGCAATAATCTGCTCCACAAGCGATTCCAACGCCACCGCCCGTCGTTTTTCCTTGTACTCGAACGACCACAATCTTTCCGCAATTACGCATCGCGTTGAGAACTTTAGCAAAACCTCCAAAGAATTTTTTGGAAGTCTCAAGTTCTGCTATTTCCAGCAATTCATCAAAGCTTGCACC
>JAYRQH010000304.1:0-2693 GCA_041910715.1 Bergeyella sp. | reverse complement strand
TCTTGAATTCGTTTGTTTGAGAAGATTCAATCCATCAACCCGTATTCAGATTATTGAAGAAGCAATCAAAAGCACCACTTCATTGGGGTTGGTTATTATTGATGGCATCAGAGATTTGGTATTCGATATCAATTCCCCAAATGAATCCACCGAGGTTATTTCCAAACTTATGATTTGGACAGAAGTCTATCAGTTGCATATTCACACCGTTTTGCACGTTAATAAAACAGATGATAACGCAAGAGGACATTTGGGGACTGAACTGCTGAATAAAGCTGAGACGATACTACAAGTGGTAAGAGATGAGAAAGACCCCAATATTTCTATTGTAAAACCAATGAGCATTCGAGATGTTGAGTTTGAGCCTTTTGCCTTTAGGATTGATAATGATGGCTTGCCTGAATCGGTAGATGACTATCATATACAAACAGGTCAAGCCAAAGGATTCGATTATCAAGAAATCTCGGAACAGATTCATCGGGAAGCATTGTTGCTCTCTTTCAAAGAGCAGAATTCGCTTTCTTACGGAGAGCTTATATCAAAGCTCATAGAATCCTATGCCCATTTCGGATATGATTTCGGAATCAACAAAGCTAAAAAACTAAAGGTCTTTTGCCAAAATAAGGCGATGATTTTTAAAGAAGGAAAGTACTATAAATTCAACCCAAATTTTTATTACTGATTCCAAAATCATTCAATGGTCTATTGGTTTAGTCTGGTTTACTACTATATAGTAGTAAACCAGACTAAACCAGCCATCAAAAAACCTTAACCCAATACTTATTTTTCTTTTCAATAGCAATTTTGCTGCTGAAAAGAAAAATAACACCCATAAAATCCAAAAACATGAACACAAAAACAGCAAAAAATATCAGGATTATAGATTTTTTAAACGCACTCGGGTATCAACCTAAAAGAATTGTCCATCATAACCATTTTTATCTTTCTCCTTTAAGAGCGGAAAAAACAGCATCGATGAAAGTTGATAACAAGCTAAATCTGTGGTATGACCACGGTTCTGCACAAGGAGGAACAATAATAGACCTCATTCTTGCTATGCAAAAAGCAGGAACAGTTTCTGAGGCATTATCCTTCTTGAAAGATCTGAATCTGAAAACAGATTTTGTTTTCAACGATAAGAACAAGGAATTAGAAAATCGCATGACCAAAAAAGAATCCAGTATTAAAATTGAGAAAATACAATCTCTTCAGGATTCAAAATTGTTAAACTATTTACAAGAACGCAAGATCAACATTGATACAGCTAAGATATATTTGCAGGAGTGTCATTATTCCGTAGAACATAGAAAATATACAGCATTGAGTTGGCTCAATAATAGCGGTGGGTGTCATCTTCGTTCAGAATTTTTCAAAGGCTGTACTTCGCAGGATATTTCAATTATTAAAAATAATAATCCAAATCAGAAAAATAAAATATGTTTGGTCTATGAAGGAATGTTTGATTTCCTATCCCATCTTACTTTAAAAAATGAAAATCAGTTTAAAGTAGATTGTATTATTCTTAATTCCCTTTCCAATTTGAATAAAGCTGTAGAATGGATAAAAGAAAAACAACTTAAACCAAGTTTGATGCTTGACAATGATAAACCTGGACAAGAAGGCACTTCAAAATTGCTTAAAATATTTCCTGAAGCAGAGGATTTTTCAGTAATTTATTCCAATCACAAAGACCTGAACAATTACCTCAAAAGCAAAAGTATTTTGAAAAATAATTTAACTAATGATATTGAAGAGGGTATAAAATCAGAGCAATCAAACTCTTATAAACAGAAAAGATAGCGGTTGCACGGTTGGGCTTTTGGTAAAAAAGCCATAGCTTATTAGGGCTTTTTCTTAACGCTCCGTTCCACTGCACTAAAAAAGCCCCAATAAGCCAAGGGGAATACTCCCCCTTTGGAAACCCCCGAATTACTTAACGATTAGATTTAAGAATTATGTCATATACCGTTTTACATTTAGAAAAAGCCAAAGGTAATGATTCCGGAATGTCAGCACATATAGAAAGAACCATCCATCCAAAAAACGCAGATGCTTCACGAACTCATCTCAACAAAGAAATGATTGCCTATCCTGAAGGAATCAAAAACAGGACTTCGTCAATACAATACAGGTTAGATAATGCCAATCTGAAAAGAAAGATCGGAACCAATCAGGTGAGAGCCATTCGTATTATGTTATCCGGAACTCATGAAACGATGAAAGAAATTGAGAAAAATAAACAATTGGACAATTGGTGTAAAGATAATCTCGATTGGATCAAAGAAACTTTTGGAGAAGAAAATTTGGTTTCGGCGGTATTACATATGGATGAAAAAACACCTCATCTCCATGCTACTATAGTTCCAATAGTCACAGGAGAAAGACGAAAAGCAAAAAAAGACAGCAATCCTCTGATCTATAAAAAGAAGAATTCAAATGCTAACCGCCTTTGTGCTGATGATATAATGGCAAGAAATAAACTGAAGCACTATCAGAATACCTACGCTGCAGCTATGGCAAAATACGGATTAAGAAGAGGGATTGAAGGCTCGGAAGCCAAACATATTTCCACAACTGAATATTACCGAAACCTCCATGAACAAAATCAACAGTTGGAACAGGAAAAGAACATAAAACAATCTGAATTGAAAACCATTGAGAAAAACATATCCTCGAAAAAAGTGATTGAAAGT
>JAYRQH010000303.1:0-4276 GCA_041910715.1 Bergeyella sp. | reverse complement strand
TTTTTTTACAGGCGTGAGCGTTGAAATCTTTGTTAGAGCTTCTTGTTCCTGCTTAAATATTGCTGCAGAATCCTTCGGATCATAATTTTCGTCAAAATAAGCATTCACGACCAACTGTTCCTTGATATAATCGGAATATTTTTGCGCATTTATTAAAATGAGTCCAATTAATCCTAAAAGAAAAAGTACAAGAGCGATCGAAATAACTACAGTAATATTGCTTGATCGTAACCTACTTCTATCAAATTCATCCGCTGTCTTAGCCATTCATCTAAAAATTTTGGCTAAAATAGAAAAAATCTTCCGAAATTTGCCACGATTCACGTAAAATTAGGTGTTAATAAAATTATAAAATACATTGTCAGTAAAAGCCAAAAAACATTTAGGACAGCATTTTCTTACCGATGAGAATATCGCTGCAAAAATCGTTAATTCGTTGTCAGGAGAAGGATATACATCAGTTTTAGAAGTGGGACCCGGTATGGGTGTCCTCACCAAATACCTACTGGATAAGCATAGTGAAGTTTTCCTTGCCGAAATTGACAGCGAATCTATCGCTTATTTAAAGGATACCTACCAGAGCATACAAGACGAAACTTTTGTAGGCGACTTTCTCAAAACAGATTTTGAGTACATCAAAGATCAACAAGTAGCTATTATTGGTAATTTTCCATATAATATTTCGTCTCAAATTCTTTTTAAAATCATCGATCATTATCAGCAGATTCCAGAGATGGTGGGTATGTTTCAGAAAGAAGTTGCAGAGCGCACCGCAGCAATTCCCCGAACAAAGGATTACGGCATTTTATCGGTGATGATTCAAGCGTATTATGACGTCACTTATTTATTTACGGTTCATGAAAATGTGTTTAATCCGCCACCTAAGGTAAAGTCTGGCGTAATACGTATGGTTCGTAATCCAAAAGAGGGTTTGGTTGGAAATGAGGTCTTGTTTAAAAATATTGTAAAAACAGGCTTTAATCAAAGGCGAAAAAAACTATCCAATGCGCTAAAACCAATTGGTATTCCTGAAGATTTAAAAACGCATCCTTTTTTAGACAAGCGAGCCGAAGAATTATCCGTTGCCGATTTTATTTCGTTCACTCAAGAGTGGAAAGCCTTGATTTAGTAGGTTTCTTCTTCGGTATCTGTTTCTTCGGAATCCTCTTCGTCGTCCCGTTTTAGCTTTTCTAGTTCATCCATTAGAAGAGCTATTTTTTCCTTCAGATTTTTGATTTCCGTTTTATTGGTCGTTACGTTGCTTTTAAGGATTACGTTTTTAGCACGTTCCGTATGATCTTCGTCATCTTCGTCTTCATTAATCTCCTCCAAATCTTCCTGAATATCCTCAATATCCTCAGAAATTTCATCGATGTCCTCACTAATGTCCTCTAAGTCCTCTTGGATATCTTCAATATCTTCGGAGATTTCGTCGATATCATCGCTAATATCTTCAATATCCTCTTGAATATCCTCAATATCTTCTTGAATTTCCGTTACATCCTCGCGTATATCTTCAATATGTTCTTGACTTTTATTCACCGACATTTGGATAAATATGGCCAAGTAAATTGCCTCTAACGATAGAATTGTCGTCAACGTCAAAAGCATTTTATCGAATGGGACAATGTTAAATAACGGCAAAAGAAAACAAGCCAAAAAAATCAGCGTATGTACAACAAGTGAAGGGATGGAACCAATCCACCACATAATTCCGTTGGCAATTCTTTCTAAGAAATCAATTTTTTCTTTTGTTTTATCCTCCATTTTCAACTCGTTTATTATACTACAACTATACTATAGCCTTAGTTAATGTAACATTTTAGCAAGTACTTTTACTGCAAAAATAAGGACTTTGCAGGTAAACTAAGTTTCATTTAGATTACTAAATCTTTTGAAACTCCAATACCAAAGAGTGCGAAATCATATTTTGCAGGATCATTTGAATCTAATTTCCTAAGAAACAGATCCATTTCTTCCACCGTTTTCCAATCGTTCTGCGTACGCTTTACCATGCCTAAACTTCGGGAAACACTAGCTGTATGGACGTCTAACGGAACGGAAAGGTATCGCTGATCTATATTTTTCCAAATACCAAAATCAACACCGCGCTTATCTTGGCGCACCATCCAACGTAAAAACATCATCAGTCTTTTTGCTGCAGAATTTTTGTAGGTCGAACTTACGTGTTTGAAACTTCGATGCTTCGGTTGTGAGTCAAAAAAAGAATTTCGAAAACGTTCTAAAGCATGATAAAAATTAGTTTCGTTTTCGCGCAACATAAAGTAGGATTCCAAGCTTTTTTCTTTTTCATACAAACGTTGCAAACCCCGTAAAAAAAATTCAAAATCTTCTGCAGAAAATGTTCTGTGAATTGCCTTAGCAGGAAGTTTTTTAAAATCAGGATCTTGAAGATTCATAACAAAATCGTAAGGTGAATTTCCCATAAATTCCATCATTTTGGTTGCATTTGAAATAATGGATTTACGATTCCCCCATGCAATGGTTGCCGCTAAAAAACCAGCAATTTCAATATCTTGTTTTAAGCTGTACTGATGGGGAATTAGGATCGGATCATTTTCAATAAAATTGGGCGCGTTATAATGATCCGCTTTTTCGTCTAAATAAATTTTAAGTTCAGAAAACTTCATATTTTCTAGGGCAGCCGGCTTTCCAACAAAACCGGTTCTAATGCTTTTGGTAAAAATGTATTTGGAAAAATCGTACGAGCCTCGTCCGTAAAAACACGGAGATCTGAATAACGATTGGAAAAATGACCCAAAATAAGTTTGCCAACTTCTGCATCCTTCGCAATCATTGCAGCCTCTAAAGCGGTTGTATGCCCGGTATAATCCGCCATTTCTTTCAAATCATGTAGAAAGGTAGCTTCATGGTATAGAACATCTACATTTTTTATAATGGGAATAATTTCCTTTCGATACCGCGTGTCACTACAAAACGCATAGGAAACAGAAGGCGTTGGATTGAGTGTTAATGTTTCGTTCTTCAAAATAAAACCATCTGGGAGCACGAAATCTTTTCCGTTTTTTAGGTTGTGATAATCGCACGTCTGAATTTCTGGATATTTGCAAATCTCACTCATATTGAGATGTCTCGGCTTTTCTTTTTCCCGAAATAAATATCCATTGCAATAAATACGGTGGTCTAGCGGAATGGTATATACCTCCACTGCTTTGTCTTCATATATTTTTTGAGACTCTGCTCCCTGCAACTCGTGATAAATAACTTCGAACCCTCGGTGCGTCTCGGTAATATCAAAGATGGTCTCCAGCATTTTTTTAATTCCTTTCGGACCAAAAACATGCAGTGGATTTTCTCTTCCCAGCAGACGAAAAGAGGCGATTAAACCCGGAAGACCAAAACAATGATCACCATGCAAATGCGAAATAAAAATATGGTTAATCTTGGAAAAACGTGCTTTGGCTTTTCGTAGTTGCACTTGAGTTCCTTCGCCACAATCAATGAGAAACGAGCGCTCCGCCATTTCTAACAATTGGGCGGTTGGCGCCGTATTAATAGTCGGAATTGCCGAATTAAAACCTAATATGGTAATGTATGAACTCACAAGATCTTCATTTTGCTATCACTAAAAACTCAAATATACACAAGTAAACTTAATTCTGTGAATTTTGAAATTCACTTATAAAATGAAGTTTGACATTCGGGAACTTTTCCTGAGTCATTGTTATGGTAAAAGACGAATCGGCTAAAAATACCAATTGATCATACTTATCACGAGCTAAAAAACGTTGCTTTAATCGAGCAAATTCTTTAAATTCATCAGACTTTTCATCCGCTTCAACCCAACACGCTTTGTGAATGGAGATAGGCTCATACGAACATTTTGCGCCGTATTCATGCTCCAAACGATACTGAATAACTTCAAACTGAAGCGCACCAACCGTTCCGATAATCTTACGATTATTCATTTCCATGGTAAACAGCTGGGCAACACCTTCATCCATTAACTGATCGATACCTTTTGCGAGCTGTTTTGCCTTCAAAGGATCCACATTATTGATGTATCTAAAATGTTCTGGGGAGAAGTTTGGTATACCGCGGAAGTTTAATTTTTCTCCCATGGTCAGTGTATCACCAATTCGGAAATTTCCCGTGTCGTGAAGTCCAACGATATCCCCAGGAAAACTCTCATCAACGATTTCTTTTTTATCTGCGAAGAACGCGTTCGGAGAGGAAAATTTCATTTTTTTATTCTCACGAACCAAAAGATAATTCTCATTACGCTTAAACGTTC
>JAYRQH010000302.1:0-2978 GCA_041910715.1 Bergeyella sp. | reverse complement strand
TTTGATGCCATTATCCTCGCTGTTGCGCATGACGAGTTTAAAAATTTAGATATTCAAGCATTAAAAACCGAAAACGGCATTATCTACGACTGCAAAGGAGTTCTCGACAAAGAAACTGTGGATGCCCGATTATAAATGATGAAGAAATTCTCGATACTGGTTGCAAATTATAACAATGGTACGTTTTTTAAAACTTGCTACGATTCCATCATATCCCAAAAATATCCTCATTTTGAAGTGATTATTCTTGATGACGCATCTACTGATAACTCTTTGGAGGTTATCCGTGAGATGATTGGTGATGATGATCGTTTTAAAATCTTTACCAATGAGCAAAATTCGGGTGTCGGAATTACAAAGGCACGTTTGATTGAGCTCGCTTCTGGAGAGTATTGCGGATTTTGTGATCCTGATGACGCACTGTCGCCAGATGCCTTGCAGGATGCAGTTGATGCTTTTTCTAAAGACGAAAATACAGTTCTTGTTTACTCCAATTTTTATGATTGTGATGAGCATCTACAACCTCGAAACATTTCAAAAGCTTCGAAACCCGTCCCATCCAATGATCCGTATTTTTTTAATTGTCCCATTCATATGGTGCATTTTGTGGCTTTCAGAAAAGATATCTACGAAACTACCAGTAAAATGGACACTTCTAAGAAAATCGCCGAGGACCAAGACTTGTACCTGAAAATGTATGAAAAAGGTAAAGTACAATTCATTGACAAGCCCAATTATTACTACAGAAAGTATTCCGGTGGTATCTCACAAAATGAAAACAAACAAAAATCCTACGATTATTGGGCTGAAGTAATCTTTAATGCAATGAAAAGACGCGGATTAACGAAAATTAATGGACAAAAAATCCCAGCAGTATTCACCAACTCGCAGGAAATTTTTGACCTTCTTGCGTATCAAAATAAATTGCCATTCAGATTAAAAAAGAAAGTGAAAATCCTCATCCAAAATATTTTCTCATGAGCCAATCCAAGAAAATAAAACTGCTTTTTCGGCATCGTTCCATGGAAATGGGGGGCGTGGAAAAGGTGCTGTTGAGTATTTTGAACAACCTCAATCCTGAGAAATTTGAGATGACCGTTTGCTTAAATTTAAATCAGGGGGAATTGCGTGATGAATTTCCTGACCATGTACGAAAAGTATATTTGGCTGACGGAAAGGAAGATTTTTCTAAAAATCCGCTTATTCAGAAGGCTCAACTTTTTAAGAGAAGTCAGAAACTTAAAAAATATCAACAAAATCCTCATCTTGTTGATGAAAAAATACTCAAAGATTCGTTTGATATTGAAGTGGGAATGACCTACAATGATTTTGAAATGGTTCTCAATTCCAGCAATAAAAAATCAAAAAAAGTAGGTTGGTTTCACTCGGAGATTCAGATACCGAAGATGCAGCCATTGGTGCCGAAAATTCTACAGCAGTTTCCAGAGTTTGATGCGATGGTATATTGTTCGCAGCGCATAAAAGATTTGATGCATCAACAGCATCCGACTTTAAACTATCCTGAAGAAAAAGTCATCATTAACGCCATTCCCATCACCGAAATCAAGAGAAAAGCTACTGAAAAAATTGAAAATTTCCCCAGCGGACCCGTTTTCTTTTCTTTGGGAAGATTGCATACCCGCAAAGGTTTTCACAAATTAATCGATGCTCATGCGAAACTGATTAAAGAAGGCTTGCTTCATCATGTAGTTATTTTAGGTGAAGGTGAGGAATTTGATAATTTAAAGAATCAAATCAAAGAACTAAAAGTTCAGGAAACATTTACCATTCTGCCTTTTGCTATGAATCCGTATCCGTATATGAGTAAGGCGGATTTCTTTATCCTTCCTAGCGAATCGGAAGCATGGCCCTTGGTCATTGCGGAGGCTTTAATTCTTCAAAAACCCATTATTGCAACCGACGTGGGCGATGTAAGTAAAATGATTCGAGACCAAGAAACGGGTTTGCTGATTAAGTATGACACCAATGAAATCGCCGATGCCATGCGGCTATTTCTGACAAAACCAGATGTGGTTGAAAATCTTAAAGAGCACTTGAACACCATCGAAGAGCAATTTGATAATCAAAAGATATTCAATGAAATCGAAGAAACTTTCATTAATTTGCTAAAAAACTAAGCATGTTATTTTTATACCGCTTGTATTTGAAAATATACACCATTCATCAGGATATCCTTAAAAAAGCTGTCATCATAATGGCTGTGCATCGTGGTTTGAAAATTGGCAAAAATTTATATGTACAGGGCGTTCCCAACTTCGGTTCGGAGCCTTTTCTTATCGAAATCGGTGATAATGTGACCATTGCAGAGGATGTTTCTTTTATCAACCATGGTGGCGATGCGCGCGTTACGAAAAAAATTGACAAATACAGCGATGGAAGAAATTTTGGGCGAATAAAAATCGGAAGCAATTCCTTTATCGGTAAGGGAAGCGTGCTTTTGCCAGGCGTCGAGATTGGTGAAAACTGTATCGTTGGTTCATTGTCCATTGTTTCTAATTCCATTCCACCGAATTCGGTGTATGCCGGCGCACCAGCGAAGTTTATTTGCAGCATCGATGCATACGGCGAAAGATTATTGAGGAATAATGTTGAATATCCACGCGAACTGGAACAAAACAGAGCGGAACTTGAAAAATTCCTGATTAAGAATCTTCCCCACACCTATAAACCCGTAAAATAACTGTGATTCCTAAAAAGAAAATCCTGATCCGAATCGGTTCTTTGCGTCATGGTGGTGCCGAAAAAGTCTTGGTGACCTTGCTTAAAAACCTGCCAAAAGATAAGTACGAAATCGATTTGCTCCTGAATCTTTATTCTGGGAAATACCTTGCGGATGTTCCTACTTGGATCAATGTAGTGTATTTGAACAAAGGTGAAATGATTACTACAAACCGTGTTCAAGACATTCCACAAAAGGCTTTTCGCGTCATTTACCAAGGTTTGTTGAAGAAATTTCC
>JAYRQH010000301.1:0-2422 GCA_041910715.1 Bergeyella sp. | reverse complement strand
TTGTATGCTGTAGTTTTCTTGTCTTTTATTCTCCATGGATCATTAGAAATTACATCACATTCGATAAGATAATTCTAACTAAGACTCTTGTATGGCAAAATATCTATTTAAGTTATACTTCTAATGTTAACATTTGGAAAAGAATAAATCTGATCTCTTCCGAAAATGAAAGCAAAAATTTTCACTTGAGAGAAAAAATAGATGAATTTAAAATGGAGGAAATTTATCGTGCAGAATTTGAGAAAGCTCTGTACGGCAAGAAATATTTACCCATAATAAAAGGAGTTCAAAATGCTATTATAATCTGGACGGTGCCTGCGCGTTATTATGAAGACAACAGTTTGAGTATTCTCCTCGGTAGAAAATTATTTTTATTCGTCATTCATTTATTAACCATTATTGCACTAATTTACTACTTTAAAAGGGACAAATTATTAGCTTTTGCCTTTCTTCTATTGTTTTGTAGTTTTACCATGCCTTATGTGATAGGTCATGCCGCTAATATGAGATTTAAGTTGGATTTTGAGTATTTTCAGTACATATTGATTGGACTTTTCCTCGCTGACTACCTTTCGCAAAAATCCAAAAAAAAAGGTGAAATTACTTCACCTTCTTCCAATCTTGATTAAATCGTAAACTTTCAAAATATTTGTAAACGGCGGCTAGTTCGGGAGTTCCCCTTTTACCGTAATCATTGATTTCTTTTACAGTTCCGTTTTTATACGTGACTTTTAAAATAGCGGATGGCATATCGGTTACATTTCGATTTCCCAATTTGCTTTCCAAAGTCTCTATTTTAGCAGCTTGTATTAACGACAGCAATTCGTTGTAGTTTTCAGCTTTTATCGTTCCCGTAAAGCTTCCTTCATTTGGTTTTGAAAAATCATCTTTCGTTGGTTTTTCCGTAAAATTAAACCGGATTGCCTCAAAAGTTGCCGTTCGGTTGGCGTTGATATTCATGTCGAAAATGGGACAGAAACCAAAACATGCCGTTGATTTGTATTCAATTTTTGCTACTGAATTAGCACTTTTATCATTTTGAGTTGCACAAGAAAGTGTGAACAATAAAACAACTAGTGAAAATAAATATTTCATATATTTTTTTCAGGAACATCAACAAAAGTTATTCCTTTTGTATTTTCTATTTATTTCTCGTGCTTTTTTTATAGTAATTTTTCTTTGCTGCCTGCTTCTTTAGTTGCGTTTTCGAGGGAGCATTTCCTACAGGAACAGGCTTATTATTACTATCTCTTTTCTGTTCGATTAAATCGTCCGTATGAAAAGGATGATCCGTAATCACAGGAATTTTTTTACCAATTAACTTTTCGGTTGAGCGCAGATTGGCTAGGTCTAAACCATCCACAAACGAAATTGAAGTCCCTTTCGAGCCCGCTCTGCCTGTTCTCCCGATTCTGTGAACATAGGTTTCAGAAACATCCGAAAGTTCAAAATTAATCACGTATTTTAATTCATCGATATCAATTCCACGAGCGGCAATATCGGTGGCTACGAGAACGCGGGTTTCTTTATTTTTGAAATTATTCAGCGCATTCTGTCTCGCATTTTGAGATTTGTCACCATGAATGGCTTGCGCTTTAATATTCGATTTGATGAGCTTTTTCGCAATTTTGTCGGCTCCATATTTGGTTCTCGAAAATACCAAAACCTGATCTAAATCTTGATTTTGAAGAATATGCGTTAGCAAATCCAACTTATTTTCTTTCTCAACAAAATAAATGCTTTGCTGAATGGTTTGTGCCGTCGACGAAACGGGGGTTACTTCTACTTTTATAGGATTTTTTAGAATTTCAGAAGCTAAATTGGCAATTTCTTTAGGCATTGTCGCCGAGAAAAATAAATTTTGTCTTTTTGCGGGAAGGTGTTTGATGACCCTTTTGACATCGTGCACAAAACCCATGTCCAACATTCTATCGGCTTCGTCCAACACAAAAATTTGCAAATGGTGAAGCTTTACCAAACCTTGATTGATAAAATCCAACAAACGGCCAGGGGTCGCAATGAGAATATCAACTCCTCTCTTGATTTGTTGTTCTTGCTGATGCTGTTTAACACCACCAAAAATCACCAACGATTTCAACTGTAAATTCTTGCTATAGGCTACAAAATTTTCTTCGATTTGTATAGCCAATTCACGGGTTGGCGTAAGGATTAACGCTTTAATCTGATTTTTGTGTTGCGGATTTTCGGATAAATTTTGCAAGATGGGAATGGCAAACGCTGCGGTTTTTCCAGTTCCGGTTTGCGCGCAACCTAATACATCTTTCTTGGCTAAAATTTGCGGAATCGCTTTTTCTTGAATAGGAGTTGGGTTTTCGTATCCTTGTGCTTCTAGAGCCTCTAAAATGGAGTCCTGAACTCCTAATTCTTTAAAATTCAAATGAATTGTTTTTAATTATATAAG
>JAYRQH010000300.1:0-14917 GCA_041910715.1 Bergeyella sp. | reverse complement strand
GGTGGTGTTCCCCGTTTTGGTAAATTCACTTTTATACGCATTGGTTTTCCAGTTCTATCATTGGTACAAAAATTATCAGGGAACCTATTGGGGACTCACATTTTTTGTCGCAATATGGATGAGTTTTGAGAAATTCCACATGAGTTGGGAACTCACTTGGCCTTGGCTGAATTTAGGAAATGTTTTTTCAGAATATCCTAGAGTTATTCAGTGGTATGATACATTAGGTGCAACAGGGGGCAGTTTTTGGATTTTGTTAATCAACGTTTATTTCTTCTACACTTTACGTATTTGGGAGGCGGGAAGAAAGCAAAAAAGCCTAATCATCAATTCGTTTGTTTTGGTTTTGCTGATTGGCGTTCCCATGCTCATTTCACTAAGTAAATATCAAAATTTTGATGAAAAACCATTTGCACAAACCTCGGTTTTATTGTTGCAGCCTGACCTGGACCCATACAATGAAAAGTATGCAAAAGACAGTTTGGTTATTTTAGATGAACTTCTTACCCTATCCAAAACTGCAGATAATGCCAAAGTCGACTTTTATATCGCTCCTGAAACCGCACTTCCTGGCGCTGGCTCATTTTCAGAAAGAGGCTTCCAAAACAGCCAAATTCTGGACAGTGTTGCCCATTTTTTAAATGAAAGACCGAAATCTGTTTTTACCACAGGAATCTCGTCGCATCGATTTTTTCGAGAAGGTGAAGTGACTCCAACGAATGCGTATCAAACGCAATTTGGCGCCTATGTGGAAAGCTACAACACAGCGATA
The DNA here is from genome assembly GCA_041910715.1 of Bergeyella sp. Lineage (GTDB taxonomy): Bacteria > Bacteroidota > Bacteroidia > Flavobacteriales > Weeksellaceae > JAFAFC01. The sequence continues at coordinate 14,145 of JAYRQH010000300.1, read as the reverse complement.
CAAATCCTTCCAAATCAAAAAATTGATACGTACCACAAAGGGAAGTTAGTTCCTGGCGTGGAGATTTTTCCGTATATGAACGTTCTAAAACCACTACTGGGCGACGCGATGTTGAATTTGGGTGGAACGGTTGCTTCATTGGGTATTGATGAAGATCGAAAAGTATTTAAAAATCCATTCAATAAAGCGGTGCTCGCTCCTATCATTTGCTACGAAAGCATCTATGGCGAATATGTGACAGATTACGTACGAAACGGAGCTAATTTTTTGGCGATTATGACAAACGATTCCTGGTGGGGCGTTACTCAGGGGCATAAGCAACTGCTTTCCTACGCCAAACTTCGGGCAATTGAAACACGAAGGGAGATTGCACGTGCGGCAAACAGTGGGATTTCCGCTCATATCAATGCATTGGGGGAAATTGAACAAAGTACGCTATACGGAGATCAAACAGCTCTTTATGCAAAAATTAATTTGTATGATGGCGAAACCTTTTACGTACGTTCAGGCGATTTTATTTCACGTATTTGCGTTTTCATTCTTGGGTTTTTAGTTTTTTACATTATCATAAAAGCCATTCAGAAACGTTGGTTTTCATAATTTGGAAATGCTCATGAAGTGGGAATTATTTAAAGTTTACAAAAATCATTTTGAAAAATACTTGTCTATCTAAAAAAAACTTCGTTATTTTGCAACCTCAAATATTTATATAGTAAATAAGAACATCGAGATATGTCAAGAATTTGCCAAATAACAGGAAAGCGTGCAATGGTTGGTAACCACGTTTCTCACGCTAACAACAAAACGAAAAGACGTTTTGAAATTAACTTACTAGAGAAGAAGTTTTACCTTCCAGAGCAGGATAAGCACATTACATTGAAAGTGTCTGCACACGGACTGAGAGTTATCAATAGAGTTGGTATCGAGGAAGCAATTGAAAGAGCAACTAGAAACGGTTTAATTAAGTAATAATCAAATCATGGCAAAAAAAGGAAATAGAGTTCAAGTAATTCTAGAATGCACTGAGCATAAAGAAACTGGTGTTGCTGGAATGAGCAGATACATCACAACGAAGAATAAAAAGAATACTACTGAACGATTGGAGTTGAAAAAATACAATCCAGTTTTGAAGAAGTATACCCTTCACAAAGAAATTAAGTAATATTTAAAACATAGTTTACCATGGCAAAGAAAGTAGTAGCTACACTTAAGGATGGATCATCTAAAAAGTTGACCAAAGTGGTGAAAATGGTAAAATCTCCAAAAACTGGAGCTTACGTTTTCGAAGAGCAAGTAATGAATGCTGATGATGTGGATGCCTTCTTGAAGAAGTAATCACTCATAGCACTTATCAAAATAAAAAAGACTCGCACATGTGCGAGTCTTTTTTATTTGAAATTATCCGTATTTATGCTTATTGTCGCAGCATTATAACGGTAAAAAATTCAAAGACTTTTTTATTATAGTTTAAATTTCAGGAGTATATTACATCGATCGCGTATTAGTACCGCAAAAGTATCTATTGGCACACTTAAAGATACATCAGGTATTTTGGTATTAGAATACACAAATAAAGCGATGATCTTACCACTAGTTGATAGCAATGATAGCATTATAAATCCTTCACTTGGAATGATTGCGTATGACTTACAAAACGCTCTTTTATGCGTTTTAATGAAGCGGATTGGACTTTTTTGGCGGCAGATGAGCTGTTTTAAACTACAAAAACTCAAGCAACACAATTCTATATAATCAAAAAAACCCTTTAATGACCAACATAATTTGTTGGTCATTTTTTGATATATTTGTTCACGCAAATTTGCATTTATGAGTTGGTTCAAAAAAATATTTAATAAAGAAGAAAAAGAAAGCTTAGATCAAGGTCTAGAAAAATCCAGACAAGGCTTTTTTGAAAAAATATCCAAAGCTGTTGTTGGAAAAAGTAAGGTAGACGACGAGGTGTTGGATGATCTTGAAGAAATCTTGATCGCATCTGATGTTGGCGCAGCAACAACCATTAAGGTTATCGACCGCATAGAAAGTCGAGTTGCACGAGACAAATACATTAACACACAAGAGCTAGACACCATTCTTCGTGAAGAGATTTCAGCGTTGTTATTAGAAAACCCTCATGCTCAATCTGGGAACATTGACGAGACTAAAAAACCATACGTTATTATGGTTGTAGGCGTTAATGGTGTTGGCAAAACAACAACCATTGGCAAACTGGCGTATCAATTTAAGCTGCAAGGTAAAAAAGTAGTCCTTGGTGCAGCGGATACCTTTAGAGCTGCTGCCGTGGATCAGTTAACAATTTGGAGTGAGCGTGTCGGCGTTCCCATTGTTAAACAAAATATGGGTAGCGATCCCGCTTCTGTAGCATTTGATGCACTGCAAAGTGGAATCGCTCAAGAAGCGGATGTGGTGATTATCGATACCGCAGGAAGACTGCACAACAAAATAAATTTGATGAATGAGCTTTCGAAAATCAAGCGTGTTATGCAGAAACTCATTCCCGATGCTCCTCACGAAATATTGCTTGTGCTGGACGGCTCCACAGGTCAAAACGCATTTGAACAAGCCAAACAATTTACTGCAGCTACTGAAGTAAACGCGTTGGCAGTTACCAAATTAGACGGAACTGCTAAAGGCGGCGTAGTCATTGGCATTTCTGATCAGTTTCAGATTCCTGTTAAGTACATTGGTGTTGGCGAAAAAATGACGGACTTACAGCTCTTTAATGGAGAGCAATTTGTGGATTCCTTCTTTAAGAAAAATTAATTTTTTAGAATTTTTTCCATTTTTTATACAATTTTGAGAAAGTGAAAAGGGATTGAAAAAATACTCTACCTTTGGATAAGTGCTTGCCGCACAAGACAAATAAACACTAACTTAAAATTATAAAACTATGGGAATTTTAGCTTGGATTATCTTCGGATTAATCGCTGGAGCAATTGCTAAAGCAATTATGCCAGGAACACAAGGTGGCAGTTGGCTTATTACAATTATTTTAGGAATTGTAGGGGCTTTCGTTGGGGGTGCAATCGGTACGTATGTCCTCGGATGGGGTGACGTTACAGGATTTGATTTTAAAAGCTTCCTATTAGCTATTGGTGGTGCACTAATTGTATTGTGGTTATACGGAATGGCTACAAGACGTGCATAATCAGCTTACAAAACGCACAAAAAAAATCCGCTTTTCGAGAGCGGATTTTTTATTTTAAAAATTTATTCGGTACGGACTTTCCATCATGACCGAATTGTTCAATTTAGGATTGGTTAAGGTCTCAAATATTTTGAATTTGTCTTCGCCAATTTTTCGCTTAATCATCTTCATTTCCATTTCTTCGGGATTCATATCCGAAAAAATCTGCTCGTATAATGAAACTTTCTTTGGATAAGATACCACTTGGTACTCTTTTAATTTTACACGTTGCCCCGCATACGCAACAGCATCATTCAATGTACCTAGCTGATCAACCAAACCAAGTTCTTTCGCACGCGTTCCGGACCAAACTCGACCACCCCCTACTTCATCAATCTGCGCAAATGATTTTTTGCGGTTTACCGTTACAAAATGTACAAATCGCTTGTAGGTTTGCTCTACACTTTTTGTTAGAATGGTTTTAAATCCAGGAGATAATCCGTTGACTGCAGAATAGGAGTTTGAATTTGCATTCGTACTTACTGCATCCGCATAAATACCATTTTTATTCGCTATTTCCTTGAAGTACGGTATCATACCAAACACACCAATAGAACCTGTCAATGTATTCGGCTCCGAAAAAATTCGTTCTCCAGCCATAGCGATATAATATCCTCCCGAAGCAGCATAGTCGCCGAAAGAAACAACAAGTGGCTTCTTCTTTTTTAATTCTTGCAACTCAAACAAAATCTCATCGGAAGCATTTGCACTTCCTCCCGGAGAATTGACTCTCAAAACAACAGCTTTTACCTCTTTGTCTTTCGCTAATTTTTGAATTTCCTTTATTAAACTTACGGAATAAATGGCGTCGTAACCTTCTCCCGTCAAAATTTCCCCCGAAGCGTATAAAACCCCTATTTTATTTTCGGATGTTTTGCTTTTGATGGATTTCACGTAGTTGGACAATGAAATTTTATTGAGTTTATCCTCTTTTTTAACTTTTAATTTTTGTTTTAAAATAGCGTCATATTCAGATTTCTGAACCAGCTTATCCACCGTCTTAAACTTTAAATTATTGTCAGGAATCACCGTATACAAACTATCCACAACTAATTTGTACTCGCTCGCAGAAACTTTTCTAGACCTTTGTATTTTTCCAGAAATATTATTCCAAATATCCGAGATCATTACGGAAAGTTGTTCTTTGTTTTCGTCGGATAAATCATTACGTAAATACGGTTCTACTGCAGATTTATACTTACCATGTCGAATAATCTCGACGCCAATCCCATATTTATCCGCAAATTCCTTGAAAAACATCACTTCTGCAGACATTCCACGAAGATCAATTCCGCCAGCAGAATGCAAATAATATTGATCGGCGACAGAACCCAGAAAATACGTCCCTTGGCTTACATTATTACCATAAGTTGTTACAAATTTTCCAGACTTTTTGAAGTCTTCAATAGCTGTTCGTAGGTTGTCTAATTGCGTAATTCCGGCTCCAATATAGTCGGCTTCAATTGAAATTCCTTTGATGTTATCATCTGTTTTTGCAGCCTTTATTGCCTCTACTGCATCATATAAAACCACGTAGTTTTGCTTGTCTCCAAAACTAAAAATATCCTCTCTTTCATCCGACGGACTATCAATGATGTTAGTGCGGAAATTCAGCGTTAATACTGAATTTTTCTTTACTTTTACCTTGGAAGAATCACCTACTGCACTTATCGCAATTATGCCAATAAACATGATAAAACCAACAAATAAAATAATAAAAATTGCAACAATATTTGCTAGCACATTTTTAAGAAAACTTTTCATATTTCAATTCTAATTTAACCTAATATGTCGCATCAAACTGCCATTTTGTTACTAGGAAGTAATATTGGTGACCCAAATAACAATATCGACCTGGCAATCAATGAAATAGAACTAAAAATTGGTCACGTCGTGGCAAAGTCCAAAAAATTGAGTACAGAACCTGTCGAATTTGTGAGTTGTAATATTTTTTGTAATATTGCAGTGTCAATTTGCACGTGTTTGTCGCCTATTGAGCTATTAACTGAGGTTAAAAAGATCGAGAAAGAAATGGGAAGAGAACAAGACTCAAAACATTTCGGGGCGTACAAAGATCGCATCATTGATATAGATATAGTGGAATATAATAATCTTTCGTTTGAAAGTTCATTATTAACCATACCACATAAAAAACATGTGGAAGAGAGGCAATTCTCTAGAGAGTTGCTGCTAGATCTCGGATTATCTACAAAAACAACAATATGAAATTAAGTTTATTAGTAACTTTAACATTGCCTATTGCAATCTATTCACAGAACGCAGGTAGGGTAACTTCTGATGATTACCCAAATACCTTCTCCTCTGGATCCGCCAATGTCAGTAAATTTGACAACGAGGCTAGAAGATTTAATGACTGGGCAATTTCAGTAGGTGGAGGTGCAGCTTTTATGGCTCATGCAGACCTTACCTCATTCAGAGACAAAAAAATTAATTGGGGTTGGAATGTGTACGCAAGTTTGGACAAACAGATAAGCCACACCTTCGGGATGAGCTTGCAGTACCAAACGGGTAAAACCAATCAGAAAGGACAACTTCCCGGAGTTGAAGGCCAATTGGCCGGAGTAGCAGACGCTTGGACAAAATTTCACCAAATTTCCGTCTTAGGAGATCTTAATTTTTCTAACTTATTAAGAAGAGTTGACAATCATTCACCCTACAGATGGTCATTGCATGGATATGCAGGTATCGGATTTCAATCGTATAATACCTTATTGATTGATCAGAATGCATCTCGTTGGAATACGGATCCACCAAGAATACCAATCGAAATTCATCAGGATCTAGATATTGCGTCATTCTTTTTCCAAGGAGGCTTGGGTTTAAAGTATAACGCATCCCGCAGGGTCGATGTTGAGCTGAGAACCATGTATATTATTTCCGGTGACGAAGAATTTGATGGTGGAGGATGGACACGTACTTCGGTACCTGTTGTCAATTACAATGAAATTAATGATTCGTACACGGATAATATTTGGACAATAAATTTAGGGTTAAGTTTCAAACTTGGCAAGCATTTTGCTCACCTAAGTTGGCATGACCCGCTTCAAGAAGCATACTACAGAACTAGACTTTTGGAAGATCAAGTAGTTGAACTTGAAGTTTGCAAAAATGGAGATGCTGATAATGATGGAGTTTGTGATGACTGGGACAGACAACTCGATACGCCTTTAGGAGCACGAGTTGATGGTGCGGGTGTTGCTTTAGATATGGACTTGGATGGAACGATTGACTTATATGATAAATGTGTAACAGTCCCAGGGCCAATTGAAAATAATGGCTGCCCTACAAATCCCGTAACTACATCAGGCTTAAGTAGTGTTGATGAAGTTAATAAAAATTTCGAAGGAATTGAATTTGAATTAAATAGTGATAAAATTAGAAGTAGTTCGTTTGAAAAATTAAATCAAGCGGCATCCATAATAAAAACTTTAAATTCAAATGATCAATTTTTAGTGATTGGGGCTACGGATACAAGAGGGTCAGAAAAGTACAATATGGATTTGTCAAACCGTAGAGCAAAAGCGGTTGTAAATTATCTTATTGGTCAAGGAGTAAGTCCAACCATATTGGAAGCAGAGGGACGAGGAGAAACTGATTTAAAATATCCAGAATGTGATCCAGCGACAGATTGTCCCGAGTGGAAAAACGAAGCAAATAGAAGAGTATACTTTAAACAAAAATAAATATTTTAACTAAAAAAATCAATTTATGAAACTAAAATTAGCTAGTGTAGCGTTAGCATTAACCTTGCCTGTAATTGCGTTTGCTCAAGATACAGTTGCTGTAGCAACTGTGGACGGATATCCAAACACTTTTTCATCTGGTTCTGCTAATGTATCACCATTTACTCAGGATTCTAAAAGATTTAACGATTGGTCAATTTCAGTTGGTGCTGGGGTTCCATTGGTACAATCTGCAGACTTAACGTCTATTAAGAATGGTAATGGTAAAAATGTTGTTGGTTATTCTGCCTACTTCAGTATTGACAAAGCGATTACTCACGCTTTTGGTTTAAAATTACAATACGACAGAGGAGAAACTAGACAAGGATGGTTTAATACTAAAACTGATAATGCGACTGGTAATGGTTACCAAGATTTAGGCGCAAGAACTCAGTATGATGCGATCTCATTATTAGGAGATTTAAATTTATCAAATCTTTTGAGAAGAGTCGATAATCACTCTCCATACAGATGGGCTTTACATGCTTACGCTGGTGTAGGAACATTGGCATACAGAGCGTATCTTGAGGATGCTGCAGGTCAAAGATTAATGACTGAAGTTAAACCTTTCAAGTTCAACTCTTTGTTTGCTCAGGCAGGTGCTGGTCTTAAGTACAAAGCGTCTCGAAGAATTGATATCGAAGGTAGAGTAATGTATATGGTTACTGGAGACGATCAATTTGATGGTGGAGGTGATCAGTACAGCGCAATCAACAGAAGAGAAGATCAAATCTCTGACAACGTGCTTAACGCAACTTTAGGTTTAACTCTAAAATTAGGAAAGCACCAGTCTCACTTATTCTGGCACGATCCATTGCAAGAGATCTACTACAAGTTAGATGTTTTAGCTGATAGAAACCAAGAAGTTGAAGTTTGTAAAAACGGTGATGCTGATAATGATGGCGTTTGCGACGATTGGGATAGACAATTAGATACTCCAGCTGGTGCAAGAGTTGACGGTGCTGGTGTAGCTTTAGACACAGACTTAGACGGAGTTATTGACCTTTATGACAAGTGTGTAACTGTTCCAGGTCCAGTTGAAAACAACGGTTGTCCTACAACTTCAACAGGAACAGTTACAATTACAGATGACGTACGAGTTCTTGAAGGAATTGAGTTTGACTTAAATTCAGACAGAATTTTACCATCTAACACGCCAATCCTTAACAATGCTGTTAATTACATTAACTCATCACAAGGAGGTAGCTACAAAGTAGTTGGTGGAACGGATACAAGAGGTACAGATGCTTACAACCAAAGACTTTCTGAAAGAAGAGCAAACAACGTAAAAAACTTCTTAGTTCAAAATGGAGTTGATAGCGGAAAATTGCAAGCAGAAGGTAGAGGTGAGAAAAACCTAAAATACCCTGAGTGTGAGCCTGCTACTAAATGTCCAGAATGGAAAAACAGAGCGAACAGAAGAGTATACTTCGAAGCAAAATAATTGAAATTAAGCTCAAAATAAAAACCACGCAGTTTGCGTGGTTTTTTCTTTTATATTAGTTAATTTTACGGAAGTGAATACAGACTTTACATATCAAAATTTAAAGAAAAACACCCTTGAAAAAATCTGGGGTTTTCCTTCGTTCCGTGCCTTACAGGAAGAAATTATTGATAGTATCATTTCTGGTAGAGATACCTTATGTCTCTTACCCACTGGCGGCGGAAAGTCTCTATGTTACCAACTTCCAGCATTGATATCAGAAGGTGTTTGCCTGGTAATTTCACCTTTGCTTGCTTTAATGAAGGATCAAGTAAACCATCTTCAAAAATTAGGGATTGATGCAGACTTTTTAAACTCGGACCTCAACATAATTGAAGAAGATCATGTTTATGCAAACTGCAAAGAGGGAACAACAAAAATTTTGTATATCTCTCCTGAGCGTTTAAGTAATCAAAAGTTTTTGATGCAAGCACAGGAAATTAATTTTTCCTTTATCGCTGTTGACGAAGCACATTGTATTACTGAGTGGGGACAGGATTTTAGACCCAGCTATCAAAACATTACCATATTTCGAGATCAGTTTGTTAATCTGCCGATAATCGCGCTTACCGCTACAGCAACCCCGAAGGTTTTGGAACAAATCTGTGAAAAGCTGAAATTAAAAAAAGTAGCCATTTATCAGCAAAGTTTCAAAAGGAATAACCTTCAGATACATACAATCATGAAGGCTGATAAATACGAACATTTGTATCACTTCCTAAAACTAAATGAAGTTTCGGGGCTTATCTATACCAACACGCGTTATGAGTCCGAAAAACTCAGTCAGTTCCTCAATGCTAAAGGCCTAATGAATGTCGATTTTTTCCATGCAGGTTTGCATCCTGATGTTAAAGAACGAAAACAGAATTGGTGGATGAACAGCAACCAAAATGTTTTAATTTCTACCAATGCATTTGGAATGGGCATCGATAAAGAGCACGTGCGTTTTGTGTTTCACTACTCGCCACCCTACTCGCTCGAAAATTATTATCAGGAAATTGGGCGTGCCGGAAGAGATGGTAATGAAAGTGGAGCCTATATGTTGTGGACAGAGCAAGATTTGTTACGCGCTGACGATATTCTGAAAAATCAGACGCCGACACGAGACGAATATAGAAAAGTAGTAACGTTTTTATACTCCATTTATCAAATTGCAGATCACGAGCAAACTGACATCGAGTTTGTGTTCAACATCAATAAACTTGAGAAGCTAACTAAGCTCACACCAGGTAAAATAAAGGCAGTAATCCATTTTCTTCATCAGCAGGAACTGATTTATTTAAAAAAGTCGAAATCAGGCAATTCGTCAATAACACTTCGTATTGAGCATGATCAAATTGAAACCCTATCTAAATCTGATGCCTATTTTTTAGAACTACTGCAACGAACTATTACAGGCTTTACGACAGGCAAAGTGCATTTTAATGAAGACCGTGTTTTGGATAAAATTAAAATCAGCACCCAATTATTCCAGCAACGCCTAAAAGAGTTACAAGAAAAGGGCTATATAGAATATCTTAGCAATGCAAACGATAGCATTCGTTTTTTACAGCCTCGTAATGAGCATATGCTTCACAATCAGTATTGGAAACTATTTTATTCCATATTGAAAAATAAAATTCAGAAATGGGAAGAGATGAAATATTTCATCCGAGAAAGCTCATTTTGTCGAATGCGGATGATCTTGCACTACTTTGGCGAAAAGGAACAAAAGGATTGTGGAAACTGCTCCTATTGCCTCCAAAAAACAAAACATTCTGTACTGCAACCTAAATCGCTTAAGAACGAGATCTTGGACACGTTACATGCAAGACCTAGCTCACTCGAAGAGCTAAGTATTATCTTGGCGAATCCAAACAAAGAAAAAATATTAGAAGAACTCATCTTGTTGCTGGATGCTGGCAGAATAAAGATGCTTAATTTTAGAACTTACACGATAGCTTAACTATGAAATCATTACGTATTGTATTTTTTGGAACTCCCGAATTTGCGGCGCAATCTTTAGACGCGATTAATCAATCCGAACATCAAGTTGTCGGAGTGGTAACGGTAGCCGACAAAGCGAGTGGTAGAGGACAAAAAATTCATGAATCACCCGTAAAAAAATATGCTACAGCGCATCAATTACCTGTTTTTCAGCCAGACAAACTTCGCAATACCGCTTTTTTAAACGAAATGAGGGCGTTAAATGCCGATGTTTTTGTCGTGGTCGCCTTCCGAATGATGCCAAAAGTACTCTTTGAAATACCAAAGCTGGGAACCTTTAATCTGCATGCTTCATTATTGCCTGATTATCGAGGAGCTGCTCCTATAAATTATGCCGTTATCAACGGCGAAACCAGTACAGGTGCCACTACCTTCTTTATTAATGAAAAGATTGATGAGGGGAATATTTTACTGCAAGAAAAACTTGATATTGATCCTGAGGAAAATGCAGGAAGTTTGCATGACCGATTAATGGTGATGGGTTCTCAGCTGGTGGTGAAAACACTCAATGAGCTTGCCAATGGAACCATAAAGCAGCAACCTCAACCCTACTCGGAAAACCCAAAAAATGCGTTTAAAATTTTTAAAGAAGACACGCGTATTGATTGGTCTAAAGATCTTATAAGTGTTCACAATTTTATCCGAGGAATGTCGCCCTACCCTTGTGCATTCACAACTTTGGATGTGGAAAATGAGAATCGCGGTTTCAAAATATATGAGGGTACGTATGAAAAAACATCGCATAACAAAACTCCGGGAACGGTTTTCTTTACTAAAAACACCATGGAAGTTTATGTTGAAGGTGGAATCTATTACCCGACAGAAGTTCAGTTGGAGGGTAAGAAACGAATGAACATAAAAGACTTCATCAACGGTTTTCAGAATCTTGAAAAAATAAAAATAGCGCAGTAATCTGCGCCATTTTTTATAGAAATAGATATTTCGTTAATTAATCTGCACCATTTCGGTAACTTCTACGCCATAACCCGATATCAGTGGTTTTTGATCCACATTCTGGGTGAGCACTCGAAACTTCGTTGCTCCTAATTTTTTCAAGATTTGCGTTCCAATTCCGTACTCCATAAAATTAGCACTCAATGTAGGTTTGTTTACATGACCGTCCTGATAATCATTGAATTGCTGTAATTTCCGTAGCGTATTTTCAGCATTTGACACATTATTGATGAAGATCACAATTCCCTTACCTTCTTTGTTAATCATGTCCGTAACCTTTTCTAAAAGGGGCTTTTCGCCATTTGTAAGTCGAGAAAGCACGTCAAAATATGCACTTGAACTTTGTACACGAACCAATACAGGCTCATCGATTTCCCAAGAACCTTTTGTCAAAGCGAAATGGATTTGATCGGTATGTTTTTCCTGAAACGCGTGAAAATTAAAATCACCATAATGGGTTTTTACTTTACGCTCTTCAATTTGATGAACCAAATCGCCTTTTTTCAATTGATAATCGATTAAATCCTCAATCGAAACAATCTTTAGATCCAATTTTTTTGCTAAAAGCATCAGATCTGGTAGACGCGCCATACTGCCATCATCATTCATGATTTCGCAAATTACACCTCCTTCTTTTAATCCCGCTAACTTAGTAAGGTCTGTCGCCGCTTCGGTATGACCGGCTCTCTTCAATACACCACCCGACTTGGAACGTAGCGGAAAAATATGCCCTGGACGCATGAAATCGGCAGGTTTGGTATTTTCATCCATCAAAGCTAAAATCGTCCTTGCACGGTCTCCTGCAGAAATACCGGTGGAAACTCCTTTTCCTAGCAAGTCGATACTAACGGTAAATGCGGTCTCTTTTGGATCGCTACTTCGCGTTACCATGACATCCAATCCAAGTTCATCGCATCGTTTTTCAGGAAGTGGCGTACATATCAGTCCACGCCCGTGTATAGTCATGAAGTTGATAATTTCTGGCGTAACCAACTCCGCTGCTGAAAGGAAATCCCCTTCATTTTCTCTATCTTCATCGTCAACTACTATAATAACTTTGCCATTTTTAAGATCTTCGATGGCTTCAGGAATAGTATTGAGAATAATTTCTGACATTTTATATGGAATTTTATTTTCGCAAAGATACTATTGTCTTTTCGCTTTTAAGATGATTTCTGTCAATTTCTACCGTATTATTTTTTTAGTAGAAATATTTTACTAAATTTGCACACCGAAATGGTGCTTTGGCCGAGTGGTTAGGCAGTGGTCTGCAACACCATCTACAGCGGTTCGAATCCGCTAGGCACCTCCATAAAAAACTCTAAACTTTGTAATAATCGTTTAGAGTTTTTTTATTTAGCCAAATACTTTTTCGGATTCTTTTTGAATTCTGATTTACAGTGATCACTGCAGAAACCGTATACTTTGCCACCATGATGAACAGTATCTTTCAAATACTCTGATGTTGGCATCTCACAAATAGGATCCAATGCGTTGACAACCGATACGCCTTTTAGACTGTTTTCTGCATGCATTTTTGTTGATTTTTTGACAACAAAATTTTCATTTTTTGAACAGGAAATAAGTAGTGCCGTCGATATAAAAGCAAATGCTATCAGTTTGTTTTTCATTTCATCTCTCAATTTACATTTCAAAGGTAGGCTTATTCTTCTAAAATAAACACTGGTTTTGTATGTCAAATTTATAAAAAACACCAAAAAAGGCACTTTACAACTATTTGAAAATTGCACCCACAAGTACTTCAAATAGCGATTTAGGAAATTTTAACATTTCTTTAACATTGCGTTGGTTTATTTATTGCCATTTCATTACCACAACCTGAAAAAATAGACGCTATGAAAAATATAATGATAACAGGTGTTTTATCCTTAATAACTTTAACTGCCTGTAAGAAAGACGAAACTGTTACGGCACAAAAATCTGTTGAGCAGGAACGATTAGAATTTCAGGCAAGACAACTGGAAATTGAAAAACAAAAATTAGCCATTGAAAAGGAAAAAATTGCCTTTGAAAAAGCAAAAGATAGTATCGCAAAATCGGAAAGAGAAAAACAAGCATCAATAGCTCGTAACTCTTCATCAAATAGTTCTAAAGAGCGAGTGGTAACTAAAACAGTCTATCGTGATGCACCTAGATCCAGCTCTAGCAACGGAACTTATGCAAATTCTGGATCGGGACAAACTACTCAACAGAAACAAGGTATGAGTAAAGCTGCGAAAGGTACTATTATCGGTACTGTGGGTGGTGCAGCAGCTGGTGCAATTATTAATAAAAGAAATAGAGGTGCTGGTGCCGTAATCGGGGGTATCGTAGGTGGTGCAACAGGGTACACTATTGGTAGATCTCAGGATAGAAAGGACGGACGAGTTCAATAGAAGCTCTACATATAAATAGATATTGGTTTTAAAAGATTGCTTATTTTTAAGCAATCTTTTTTTAATGCTTTTAATACTCGCAACTTTACTAGTCCTTCTGCCCACCATTGCAGGTTGGGGAAAAGCAGCTTCTTTATTGCTGCCGATGCATGAGCGATTAAGCAGCTACTTACTGGCTGGTGTGGTAGCAGTAGGAACTTTAACTACAATTGTGGCATTTTTCACTTCACTATCCGAATGGATTGAAGTTTTTATCGTTGCATTTGGACTAGCTTCTTTTTTTTGGTATCGAATATATCGCATGTTTTGGAATTTTCTAAAGCAACATTTCAAACTATTCATTCCATACGTAGTATTGGTACTTTTTGCGTCAAGTTT
>JAYRQH010000299.1:0-3292 GCA_041910715.1 Bergeyella sp. | reverse complement strand
TGTCATCATAATTCGTTAATTTTCTGTTCTAACTTTAATAAAAATGCATACTCTAAGGCGTCCTCTTTCAGACTTTCAAAACGGCCGCTCGCGCCCCCATGTCCGGAACTCATATCGGTCTTGAATAATAAGAGATTGGCATCGGTTTTCAAGTCTCGTAATTTTGCCACCCACTTTGCTGGCTCCCAATATTGTACCTGCGAATCGTGGAAGCCTGTGGTTACTAGAATGTTGGGATACGCCTTTGCTTCTACATTATCATACGGTGAGTATGATTTCATGTACTGATAATATTCTTCATCATTAGGATCTCCCCACTCATCGTATTCGCCCGTTGTTAAAGGTATGGTTTCGTCTAACATTGTGGTTACTACATCAACAAAAGGCACTTGTGAAATAATTCCATTGAAAAGATTCGGTTCTAGATTCACGACCGCTCCCACCAACAATCCGCCTGCGCTTCCTCCCATTGCATAAAGATGTTTGCTTGAGGTGTAATTTTCACGAATCAAATACCGCGCAGCATCGATAAAGTCGTAAAAGGTATTCTTCTTTTGAAGCATTTTACCGTCTTCGTACCAGTCTCTCCCCAAATATTCACCGCCTCGGATATGGGCAATCGCATAGATAAATCCACGATCCAAAAGTGACAGGCGTAAACTCGAAAAGCTTGCATCCACCGTATGACCATAGCTCCCATAGCCATACAGCAATAAAGGTGTGTTGCTCGTTTTCACTGTATCTTTGTGATAAACTAACGATATTGGCACTTGCTGCACACCGTCCCGTGACGGAGCCCAAATGCGTTCGGAAACATAGTTTTCTGAAGCGAATTTACCACCTAGAACTTCCTGTTGTTTTAAAACGGTAGTAAGCCTCGTTTTCATATCATATTCGAAGGTTGTACTGGGCGTTGTCAGAGATGAGTATCCATACCGTAACTTCTCGGTGTCGAATTCTAAATTTAAACCAATATACGCCGTGTATGTGGGATCATGAAAAGGAAGTTCATGTGTTTCTCCAGAAACTGAATCAATAATACGTATTTGAAGCAAACCTCGTTCGCGCTCTTCGATGACCAAATAGCTTTTAAAAATCTCAAATCCTTCCAACAAGACTTTTTCGCGATGCGGACTCAACTCTTTCCAATATTCTTTTCTGCATTGGTTGACATTTGCCGTGACAATTTTAAAATTCGTCGCTCCTCCCTCATTTGTTATGATGTAAAATTTATCTTGATAATGTTCTACAGCATATTCCAAATCATCTTCCCGTGGTTGCAGAATGATCCAATCAGCATGAATATCAGCGGACGGAATAAAACGATGTTCATCTGAAATGGTACTCGATGATGATATAAAAATATAGTCTAGCGATTTGGATTTGTATACATTTACATCAAAAGACTCGTCTTCTTCATGAAAAACCAAAACATCATCCTTCGCATGTGTGCCCATACGATGCCTAAACACTTGATAAGCACGTAACGATTCATCTTTTCTGATGTAAAACACATGCTGGTTGTCATTTGCCCAAACTACTTTTCCTGTGGTATTGTGAATTTCGTCTTCTAAAATTTCACCTGTTGCGATGTTTTTAAAGTTCAAGGTATAAATTCGGCGTCCCTGTTCGTCGGATGAATAGCACGCCAATTGGTTGTTCACGCTTGTCGCTACACTTCCGATCTCGAAAAAAGATTTACCTTCGGCCAATTGATTCACATCTAAAATCAATTCTTCGGGTGAATCCAAAGAATCGGGTTTACGGAAAAACAAAGGGTATTCTTTTCCATCTTCATATTTCACAATATACCAGTAGCCATTGAAAAAATAGGGTAAGGATTGGTCGTCTTTCTTATAACGAGCTTTCATTTCCTCAAAAAGATAATTCTGCAAATCTTCGGTATCGCTCATTTCAGTCGCAGCGTATGCGTTTTCTTCTTCCAAATAAGCCGTAACTTCCGGATTTTCGCGTTCGTTCATCCAATAATATGGATCCACGCGGGTATCATTATGTTTTACAAGAATTTTATCCTGTTTTTTTGCTTTAGGAGCTAGATTCATAAGCTCAAATTTATTTTTTTTAATAAAAAACCATCTTATCCGAGAGGAAAAGACGGTTTTTTAGATGTATTTTAGTTTTCTTTACTTAGATAAATTACGGATGTACTTCTCAATAGCCATTGTCATAGAAGGACTTTCTTTGGTGGGAGCCATAATGTCCACTCGCAATTTTGCTTCCTCTGCCGCATTTTGTGTTGTAGTCCCGAAAACAGCAATTTTTGTATCTTCTTGTTTGAAATCTTGGAAATTCAGCATAAGCGACTTAATCCCTTGTGGACTGAAAAAAACAAGCATTTCGTATTCACTGATGTTGATATCTGAGAGATCCGAACAAACTGTTTTGTACATAATCGCTCTCGTCCACTCTACTTTTGACGCATCTAAAGTTTTAATGATATCAGGACTCAGAACATCCGATGAAGGTAACAAGTATTTCTCATTTGGATATTTCTTAAAAATAGGCGTTAGGTCTGAAAATGTTTTTTCACCAAAACTGATCTTCCTTTTCCTATACACAATATGTTTTTGCAAATAATTGGCAATTGCCTCAGACTGACAAATGTAGCGCATGGTATCAGGAACTTGAAAGCGCATCTCCTCGGCTAAACGAAAATAATGATCAATCGCATTTTTACTCGTAAAAATTACGCCTGTAAACTGAGTAAGATCGATTTTCTGTGAACGCAATTCTTTAGCATCCACACCTTCCACATGAATAAATGGCCGAAAATCTATTTTTATCTTTTCTTTCTTGGCCATCTCCAAATAAGGAGAAGATTCATTAGGAGCAGGTTGAGATACCAAAATAGATTTAATTTTCATCACTAATTTTTAAATATAAAACAACAGTTTCCAAATAGCCAAAATCGGCACTATTTGAAGCGTGCAAATATACAAAAATTTATAATACCATTCGTTAGGCAACGTTTTATTCCTGCTAAACAAATAAAGAAATATTTTAAAAATTAAAACTATTCCGTAAAATATTATAAAATAATATAAAAAATGATCCTTTTCTGTGAAAAAATAATAATTCAGAAAAACCAGCACCGTTAGCACCAAACTCAACACAAAATAATAACGTGAAGCCGTGAAAAACAGATTGTTAAAGCGCTTAACCTGATTAATTGAGGAATAGAACAAAAAAGTAAGGCTTGTTTTCGCCAGATAAAAACCGCCAATGATTAACGATGTATATCCAATCTTATTTAGAGAATATCCAAATATGC
>JAYRQH010000298.1:0-2205 GCA_041910715.1 Bergeyella sp. | reverse complement strand
GATTTTTGTTATGAATTGGATTATGGAGCCTTGGCCGTGGTATGTTTCTGGACCACTGATTGCCCTCACGATGTTTGTTTTATTGCTTGTTGGAAAACGTTTTGGTATGTCATCGAACCTGAGAACGTTATGCACGCTTTGTGGCGCTGGTAAAACATGTGATTTCTTTTGTTTTGACTGGAAATCGCAACGATGGAATCTTTTGGTGATGGTCGGGGCTATTCTAGGTGGTTACCTCGGTGCAAATTATTTATCCGAAAATCAAGCTCCAGATCTTAATCCCAAAACCATTGCTCAACTTAAAGAAATAGGCATTGAAAGTGCAGGTAAAACGTATGTTCCGACTGAACTATTAGGTAACGAAGCTTTTTCTGAGCCTAAAGTATTGGCTATTTTATTGATTGGCGGTTTACTTGTTGGCTTCGGTGCGCGATATGCCGGGGGTTGTACTTCAGGACATTCCATTTCGGGAATTAGCAACTTACAACTTCCTTCATTGATTGCCACCATTGGCTTTTTTATCGGTGGTTTAATCATGGTTCACCTTTTATTTCCCTTAATTTTTTAATGAAATTCACATGAGAAATCTTATATATCTACTTATTGGAACGTTTTTCGGAGCTTTAATGTACAAATCCGAAGCAGCCTCTTGGTTTAGGATTTATGAAATGTTCAATTTTCAATCGTTCCACATGTATGGATTGATGGGAAGTGCCTTGGTTGTGGGCATTGCTATGGTGCAGCTCATCAAAAGATCAAAAATGAAAAGTATTGATGGGCAACCCATCATTATCGAAGATAAAGATAAAAGCATCAAACGATATCTTTTTGGTGGGATTATCTTTGGATTGGGTTGGGCGTTGGCAGGAGCTTGTCCGGGACCGATGTTTGTTTTGACGGGAGCAGGATATATTCCTATTTTAGTGGTCATTTTCGGCGCCGTTTTGGGAACCTGGATTTATGGGTTGCTGAAGAAAAAATTGCCGCATTAACACTGTATGAATATAAAAGAACGCATCATCGAATCTTATCAGGGTATTTTTGAGGAAGAACTGATTGACGAAATAGCAGACGTGGCCCAAATGGTCTCCTTTAAAGAAGGTGACGTACTCATCGAGATCGGCAAGTACATAAAGACTATGCCTTTGCTATTAGAGGGTGCAATAAAAATATTGCGAGAAGATTTTGATGCGGGTGAACTGCTGCTGTATTTTATTGAACGTGGCGACACGTGTGCGATGACGATGGCGTGTTTCGTTGGCGACAAGAAAAGTGAAATACGCGCAGTTGCCGAAAATGACGGTGTTATTGCCATGATTCCTGTGGCTAAAATGGAAGAGTGGATGGGCAAATACAAATCGTGGCGTTCTTATGTATTGGAATCCTACAACAGTCGGTTTAATGAAATGCTGAATGCCATTGATTCCATTGCGTTTATGCATATGGATGAACGTTTACTGAATTATCTATTTGAAAGACAGAAGATTACGGGTTCATTGATTATCAACAAAACGCATCAAGAAATTGCCAATGAACTGAACAGTTCTCGAGTGGTGATTTCCCGACTTTTGAAGGCGCTAGAAAATGAAGGTCGAATTAAGCTGAATCGAAATAGTATCGAAATATGTATCTAATATCGTATGTTATATACGACTCTTGAAGCGGGAATCGGCAACCAAAGGTTGCCGATTTTTAGTTTCTTAAAGAAATTGTTTGCTGCCGCAATTTAATTTTTTACACGAGAACAATTTATTTAACCAGCTCTTCGAAAAGACGGTCGAATGTTTTGTCCAGATCTTTTGTTTTGCCAGGATGAGGTCGCGAAGTTTGGATCACCGAGCTTCGAACCGCCGTCAACCAACGAAAGCGTTCTGGGATTTCCAATTGGGCGATAGGTCCACCATCCGATTTTCCGTGGGCAATTTTTTGGAAGTTTTCTAGATTTTTTTCAACTTCATTGTAGTCCAACTTGCTGTGCATTAGTTGAAACTTGTCTGCACACAAATGAAATTCGACCCGAATGTACTTCTCTTTTTTCGAAAAAAGCACCAAGCCAATGTTGAAAAACTCTTCTCTTTCAACCTTGGGAACCAAACGTATGATTGCATACTCGTATAATTTATCCTCTTGCATTTTTCGCTTCGTTTAAAAATATTTGGGAGTTTTCTAATCGTGTTTTTAGAAATTGAAAATAAATTGCTTGAG
>JAYRQH010000297.1:0-3495 GCA_041910715.1 Bergeyella sp. | reverse complement strand
TGAAAAAAGAAGGCTTCTTCAAATTTCAGACGCCGATCCGCATGTTGGTAATGTTCCCAATCTTTCGGAAAATGTATATTGAGAAATGAATGCAATCGCGACATCAACTGAAGTTTCTTCATAAGTGCATCGGGCAAATTTTCCTCCAGCAAATTTGGAATTTCTGCACAGACTTTTTTAAGCAAAGACTGAAAAAATTTCTGTCCTAGACCTCGTTTAGTCAACTTTTCTGAACTTGGGTAAATTGGTCGTAATCGCGATTCCTGCTCCCGACTGTCCGACGATTCAATCTCAGGATGAGCCATGGAAAAACGATGATTGAAGACATTCACTTTTCCGTAAATATAAACGTCTGTTTCTTGCGGAATTTGCTCTTTCATCCATTGGCTATACTGAAACCAAACCAAATCGATCGTTCCCGATTCGTCGGTAAATTTAGCATTCAAACGCTTTATTTTACCATTTTTGACCTCCTGAAGCTGCGAAATTTTTCCACGTAATTGAACTTCCATAGTCTCCGATTCTGAAAGGTCTTTCACTAGATAAACTTTACTTTTATCCAAATACCGCAACGGATAAAAATTCAGCAAATCTTCAACCGTTGACAGTCCCAAAACCGACTTAATGAGTTTGGCTCGATCCGGGCCAATCCCTTTAAGAAATTCGATGGAAGTTTCAAGTGTCATCATGAGAAGATTCGAATTTCGGGAAAATAATTATAAATAAAAAGCCTGCAACTGAAAAAGTCAGTTACAGGCTCAAAAAACAACCCTGTTTAAAAGCTTTTCAGCCTTTTGTGGTTCATTTGAAAATAATAATTATGAAAGAAAAATGAATTTATTCAATTGGTGAATGCCATATTAAAAACAAGGTTCAAATGGTCTTTTACAACGATCATCCCACCCATTTTTTTTGGAGGCACAATGCCAAAATCGCTAAATCGTACGGTTTCCTGACCTATCAACCTATTTTTTGAGTTGACAAAATCGATGGTGTACTTTACAGTCTTCGTCATCATTTTCACCTCTACTGTAGCGACATATTTATTACTTTCTTTTTTAGAAAAATTTAAAAATTTGATATGTAAGTTTGGATATTGATTAACATTTAGTGTTTTTTGAAAATCTTTGGTCATTGTTGCGTTTCCGCAATCAAAATCTTTGACCGCTAATTTTATTTTTGGGAGGTCGCTTCCAGTGAAAGACGTTTTTTTGTTATCAAAATAAAAATCGTAGTTAGCGCATTTAAATTTATTAATATTTGTACTTCCGTTAATCTGGATGCTGTTCTCTTGTGCATTTGTCAATATTACTCCCAAAAACCAGCTGGCTAGTAATATGAGTTTTTTCATTTTTTTTCTTTCGTAAAATAAGGGGCGAGACAAGCCGCCCCTTGGGTTTAGTAGATTGTTTTATTAGAATGCAATAACAGCTTCTAAAACAAATCCGTTGAATTTACCACCGTGAAGGATACTTGTCGGTGCATATCCGTCATATTTTTGGTTTACATATTCAGCTTTTGCAAGAATATTTTTTGTCATAAACCAACCTCCACCGATGTTGAAACGATCAACTTTAATATCATTACCAGAGATTAATTCTCCTTTAACTTGGTTGTATTTACCTCCGATGTAGAAATTTTCATTTGCTCCAAATCGGTATAATAATTCGGCTGCATATTGGTTATAACTTCTTCTATCTGTTTCAGAAAAGTTACGTCCAGAGGCGTTCTCGTAAGTACCAAAGAACTCCAAACCTTTGTATCGAACAAATGGATTGATCATAAACGATGTCGTTTTATTTTTAAAATCTGGGACTACCGCTCCTGATAAGAAGTTACCTTTTGACGTTGCTGCTGCATTTTCCATTACGAAATAGTATCGAGATCCAGCTCTATCACCGTCGTACAAGTAAATACTTTTACTGTGGGCACTGTTATAAACCGATCCTGTTAGACGTACTCGCAAATCGTCGTTTACTTGCTTGTCATACCCCACTTTTGCATATACTGATGGGCTAGAACCTCCACTGGTAGCGTCTTGATTCAACTTCCCGTTGCTCACCCCAACCATTCCTAAAAATCCATCTCGCTGATAGTACGCTTCTGCAAAAACAAAGGTTGCATACGAGTCCATAAGTAAGTTTCCAACAAATGGATTTTTAATTGCATACGCATTATCGGTTCTTCTGAAGTGTGCATCCCCATAGTTGATCTCATCATGACCAAATTTTAAAGTTGAATATTGCATCACATCTTTTAAGAAGTCTTTTTTAATGAAATCCAACTTATCAATTTGTAAATAACCGCCTTTTACGTAAGGTTCTGGATGGTGTCTTGATGATAGGAACGTACGTAAGTGCAAATTAACACCGTCGTATAAAGCGACATCAATATCTAGGTTTGCTGTTGCCAAGTTGAAGTTGTTACCAATATCATACAGTTTTGTTGCTGCTACATTCTGGTCTGCCTTCGACTCGTGTTGTAAGGCTTGGAATTGAAGAGCAAATGCTCCTCCAACTCGTACTTTGAGACCGTCGAAATTAGAAATTGTATCTTTCTTGTTCTCGAACATGTTAATTGCTCTTTGATCTCTCGGATTCATGTTATCAATTGGGAACTCTTGCGCATTTGCAAAACTTACCGCTGCCATTGATAGTGCTAATCCTGCTTTTAATAGGGTTGCTTTCATAATATAAAAATATATTGGTTACTTAATTTGTGACGTTTTACTGAGCTTGTATGCTAACTTTTACCGTAACTACATCTCCTGTTTTTACACCCATAAAACCTGGGCGACTCATTCCGAAATCGGACATTTTAATTGTTTCTGTTCCTTCAATTACGTAGGCCGCTCCTTTTTTGGTAACAGTTACGGGAAACGAAACATTTTTTGATACGCCAGCAATGGTCATTTTACCAGAAACTGTCGATTTACCAATGCTAATGGACGAAGCTTGAAAAGAAATATTTGGAGCTTTAGAAGCGTTAAGCGCATCGTAGGCTTTATTATCCATCATTTTCCCCTTAGCACTTTTTAAGTTTTTAACAGGAACCGAAAAACTTACGTTTGTAATCGCATTTCCACTTACTACACCAGAGAAAGTAGCGTTGGATCCAGACATTTCCCAGTCATGAAGACTTGAAGTTCCTGATACTTTAATCACGGAAGATTTTTGATCAATTTTTTGCGCATTAACTGCGGTTGCAAAAAATAAAGGAAGGACCAATAAACTTGATTTTAGAGTTGCTTTTAGAACATTCATTTTCTTAATAATTTATTGTTAATACTTGTTTTTTGTTATCTCTTTTCTGTATACCAAATGTAGAAACATCCATTATTAAAATGAAATTTTATTGAATGATAAATATCGTAGAACGGTTTATTTGTATGAAATTAATAAAACTAAGTATATATTATTATTATTTATATAATTTTTATCTTAAGATAATGAAGGAAATTTTATTAAGTAATGTATAGTCTACCAAAAAGATATT
>JAYRQH010000296.1:0-2052 GCA_041910715.1 Bergeyella sp. | reverse complement strand
TGGGTTCCGAAAATTTGGGTTGATACTTTAGAGTATTGCATATTGTTCCCAAATTAATTTCTGTCACGCTGTACGGGCAATTTATAATCGTAACTGTGGGAGTTGTATAAAAAAAGCCACTATAACCTATTTTGCACGTGTATGTGCCACTTGAGATAGGCTGAAATGTTGATTCTGTTGCATGGGGGATGTCCAAACCATTTAGTTGCCATTGAAAGGTTTCAAAATCGGTATTCGTCAAGGATAGGGTGACGCCTTCTTCAATGCAATTTCCGTTTATTTTTATTTTTGGGTCGTTACTAAAACCTGTATAAAATCCAGCAAAAGAACCATTTCTAGACGATGTTAAATCTTCGGTTCCTCCAATTATCCCAAGTATGATTGAGCCATCCGATTTGATACTGACATCTTTATTTGTATTGTGTATTTCATACAATTTCCAATTAGTATTTCCGATTGCGTTGGGACCGGCACTAGAAGGTGTTGTAGAGTTGTTCACAAATAATTGATTCCCGTTCGTTAAAACATGAATCCTCGCATCTAAAGAATAGGAATTGATCGATTGCACATCATTAATAAAATCTATTTCATTAGGTAAATTGGTGTCTAGAGGAAATGTAAGTGCCATTGCAGGTGTATTGAACGCATATATTTCCAGACGACCACTTCCGTTATTCCCTCCAATAAATTGGTTAAAGTACACCGGTTTATCCGCTTCAATTAAGATTCCATTATTATCAAAGTAGGAGTCGGTGAGGAGTTTGAACTCTCCTTGTTGTAAAAGAATGTTTTTTTTCCCATTAACTGTAATTTTAGTGTTATTTTCTGTTGCTACAAGTAATCCCGCTTCAACTTGTTTATCTAAATCTGTAAACCCTTTTTTTATGTAGTAGCTTTTTCCAATGTTTTTTACGGGAAGTGTTTGATCCAACATGATTTTACCATAACCTTCTAAGAAATGATTTCCATTAAAACCTCCATTAGATACAACAATGGGATAGTTACTTGTAATTTCGGAGCCAATAAAGGTGTCAAAATATCCGTATTCATATTGAGGGATATCTGTCGGTTTATCATTTTTTCGGGCAACAAAAGCATAGGATTCGCCTTTGTTTAGATTAATTTCAACACCATTAGGATATTGCTTACCATCACTAAAGATAATTCTTGGATCGTACCCTGAAATTTTAATTTTAGTATGATCTTTTGTAGCAATAAAGGATGTTTGATGATTAATTAGACTATTTTTTGTGTTCGATTGATACGGCGGATTTGAAGAAAAGAAATGTGTTCCTAATGCAGTTTTTCCTTTGGAAGTAATCAGCTCAGTGTCTCGTCCACGGTTAAAGTTCACCCGAAAGCTAGAAAAAAAACTTTTCTCACCGACAAGATGTAGGCCTTTGGTACTAACTTGCATACCTGCATATTTACTTAACAAAATTTCGTTTGGTTGGATTGCGATTTGGAGTGGTTGGTTTTTTGAAAGCGTTCCTTGGAAGATTTCTTGATTCAGTCCGTTAACTATTTTTACGGCAAATGGAGTTTCATGAGGTGTAGAAACATAAACATCTAAACTTGTTATTTCACCAATCGACTCAACATAGATAGGAGCAAACCAATGTTCCAAATCCAGTTGCGCAGCAGCCTTATTTGGAAAAAGTAGCGCCAAAATGAGCACAAACCAAAATCTAAATAACTTCATTTACTAAAAATACAAAAAAAACTACTCCAAAATGAGAGTAGTTTTCCGTTTTAAAAGTTTGCTATGAATGTTTTCTATTTCATATTTTTAATTGATCCGCTGCTGGAAGTATCAACATTGGTATTTTTTGGATTTCCATAATAGCGGATACTTGCACTTGAGGATGCTTTCGCTTCCAAAGTCTCACTTACACTTACTTTTGCCGTCGATGCTGAACTTGCTTTGATCGCGAGCTTTGATGTGCTTAAATTTTCTGCATTTAGACTTGTGGCGCTGGAAGTTTCCATCTCCGCTGTACTAACCTTCCCGATCAGTGTTGCTGTTGATGCACTGCTACCATCGTATATTAG
>JAYRQH010000295.1:0-1726 GCA_041910715.1 Bergeyella sp. | reverse complement strand
GGATATTAATCTTGACCCGAAAGGAAATCTGATTGGAAATAATAAAGAATTCCGAACCAATCAAACTAAATATTTCTCTTGTGGCGATGCCAGAAAAGGGCAAAGCTTGGTTGTTTGGGCAATTGCGGAAGGGCGGGATTGCGCGAAAAAAGTAGATGAGTTTTTGAAAAATTAAAACTTTTATCAATATTTAAATTTTATGAAATCGAGCTTTTGCAGTTCGATTTTTTTATTCAAAATTCCCAAGCATCCCTGTTAAAAACTTGTCATTTTTGGCTGATTTTAAGGCTTTCATATCTCGATTTTTTTAACGATATTTGTAAGCTTTAATAAAATAATTAACAGAAAAATAACAAGAAAAATTCTCAAGCTAACTATATGAAAATTTGAGTTTTATATCTTGAATCTTTTACAATATGAGTCAAAAACAATATACAGCAAGTAGTATTCAGGCATTGGAAGGAATGGAGCACGTTCGTATGCGTCCTTCGATGTACATTGGTGATGTAGGGGTCAGAGGTCTCCACCATTTGGTTTATGAAGTAGTGGATAACTCTATCGATGAGGCTTTGGCAGGATATTGTGATACGATAACTGTCGCGATAAAAGAAGGAAACGCCATAGAAGTTATGGATAATGGGCGTGGTATTCCTGTCGATTTTCACGAGAAAGAACAGAAATCTGCACTGGAGGTTGTAATGACCAAAATTGGAGCCGGAGGTAAGTTTGATAAAGATTCTTACAAAGTTTCTGGAGGTCTTCACGGAGTTGGGGTTTCGTGTGTTAACGCACTTTCCAATGAGATGGTTACAACGGTCTATAGAGACGGTAATGTTTATCAGCAAGTTTATTCCAGAGGGAAAGCTCAGACAGGCGTTGAAGAAATAGGTCATAGTGATAAAAGAGGAACCAAGCAGTTTTTCCAGCCAGACGATTCTATTTTCACAGAATTAGTTTATAACTACGATACATTAGCAAACCGATTGAGAGAATTGTCTTACCTTAATAAAGGAATCACAATTACTTTGACAGACGAGAGAGAGAAATTGGAAGATGGTTCTTTCAAATCGGAAACTTTCCATTCGGAAGGTGGTTTAAAGGAATTCGTTGAGTATATCGATGGAAACCGCGAATCTATTATGGAGAGCGTCATCTTTATGGAAGGTGAGCGTGATGATATTCCGGTTGAGGTAGCGATGCGTTACAACACGTCTTTCAACGAAAATCTTCATTCTTACGTTAATAATATTAATACTCACGAAGGAGGA
Organism: Bergeyella sp.; assembly: GCA_041910715.1. Taxonomy (GTDB): domain Bacteria; phylum Bacteroidota; class Bacteroidia; order Flavobacteriales; family Weeksellaceae; genus JAFAFC01. Next base: position 458 of record JAYRQH010000295.1, on the reverse strand, counting down.
ACACACTTGGCAGGTTTCAGAAGAGCTTTGACAAGAACTCTTAAAAAATATGCTGATGAGTTAGGACTGCCTGCAAAAGAAAAAGTAGAAGTTACCGGAGATGATTTCCGTGAAGGTTTGACGGCTGTGATTTCTGTAAAAGTAATGGAGCCTCAGTTCGAAGGTCAGACTAAAACAAAATTAGGAAACTCAGAAGTTTCGGGAGCGGTTGATAAAATCGTTGGAGAAATGTTAACTAATTTCTTGGAAGAAAATCCGTTAGAAGCGAAGCAAATCGTACAAAAAGTGGTTTTAGCGGCGAAAGCTAGACAAGCTGCGAAAAAAGCGCGTGAAATGGTTCAGAGAAAATCGCCGATGGGAGGTTCTGGTTTACCAGGAAAATTATCTGACTGTTCTTCTAAAGACCCAGCTGAATCTGAAATCTTTCTTGTTGAGGGAGATTCCGCAGGTGGAACGGC
>JAYRQH010000294.1:0-2525 GCA_041910715.1 Bergeyella sp. | reverse complement strand
TCGTAGGGTAAAACTTGATAATCCAAAAAGTTTTTCAGCTCGTTAAAAACCAAATGCTGTAGGAACGGATGTTCCTTACGATCGATAATAAACTTTGAAAAATCGGCTAGATACGCATTTGCTCTAGGATTATGATACATATTACGAATAAGCTCATCAATTCCTAGATTGTAGGTTTTCTCGAATTCTTGATGTAAATCGGGCGGGAGTTTCTTCATAAAGTAATTCTTCAGAATGATCTTTCCCAAGGCGCATCCACTTCCATCATCACCTATCAAAAAGCCTAAAGATGGAAGTTCTAAACGGATTTTTTCACCATCGAAAAAACACGAATTAGAACCCGTTCCTAGAATACAAACAATAGCCGGTTTTCCCGTGTATGCAGAATACGCTGCAGCAGTGAGATCCTCCTTCGCAGTAACGTTGGCGTGGATAAAAAATTTTTTGAGCGCGTTTTCTACTTTAATGCGGTTTTCTTCTACACCGCAACCTGATCCATAAAAAAAAACGTGCTTTATTGTGTATTTATGTTGCTTAAGTTCCGCATTGTTTTCCAGTTCTTCCGGAACTTTTTCTACATCAATTATATTCGGGTTAAAGCCTATAGTTTGCGTTTTGGAGTAAAAATCCCCTGCGTCATTCAGCAGTACCCAATCGCATTTCGTCGATCCACCATCAACAATTACAATCATATTCTAGCTAGTTTAATATGCTAAAATAGGAATAATCTGTGAAATTAAGGTTTAAAAATTATTCTTTAGAAAGATCTTCACGATTCAGCCAATCGGCGATTTCATCTTCCAAAAAATCTGCTTGTAATTGCAAAGCTGTATAAAAATCATCTGGAAAGGTATTTTTTCTTTCCGTATCAAGATTCCACAGGTCATCGTTGATAATTTCGTATTCTGAAAATATACGTTTAAAACGACTGTTGGATTTTTCTAATTCCTCTATTTTTTTTTGTTGAGGCTTAAATTTACGGTATCTTTTCTCTGTTCTCACGGGATTAAATAATAAAAGGGTTGCGTAAAAAAGTCGTAGACATGTTCTGTCGTGCCTCAAGACTAAAAAACCTTACACCTCGGTATAAGATTGATTATCAAGTTTCTATTCTTCTTAATGGAAGATTAAAATTATAAATAATTTTTAAACGAAAAAATAATTTAACAGAATTTTTAGCAATTAACATTAAATTATAAATTTGCAGCAATTATATTAAAATGCGCCAACTTATTTATAAACAAAAACAAATTTTACTTTTCATTTTTGCAGGTGGCCTGAGTGCTATGGTGGAAGTGGGCAGTTTCAAAATGTTTTCTGTTTACCTCCCCACACTTTTCAGTTTTGAAAAAGATTTTTTTGGCATCCACTTTCCTTTGAGTAATATATTTTCTACATCACTAGGCATTCTCACCAACTACTTTTTAAGCATTTGGTTTGTCTTCGAACGAGGTAAACATTCTAAGCGTAGAGAGTTTGCTTACTTTATGGGAATATCGGTGCTCTCCACTTTTTTAAGCTTGGCTATTTTTCAGGTATTCTTCCGCTACGTTTTTACGGATATCATACGAATCGCGTTTTTTGTTTTTAGTCCGGAAATGATTAGTAAAATTGCAGCAATCGTTGTGGTATCTTTCCTAAACTACTCCATAAAAAAAAGAATTATATTTAACGGTTGAGCAAGATGTATTTTTAGTACTTTTGGCTCTTTATGATGTATTAGTATAATGACCAAAGTGTTAAATTATTTGTGGCGAGGCTGGCTTATCCTATTAGGTTTGGTGTTCACCATTATCTTTTTCTTACCTGTTTACCTTCTATCAATTAAAAAGTCGCATTTCAAATATGCCTATTTTTTTATGCGGCTTTGGTGTTACGCCTTATTTTTTGGAATGGGTTTTCGATATGAACTCATCAAAAAGACCAAAAAGAAAATTGATCCCAACAGGCAATACGTAATCATTGCCAATCACACGTCCATCATGGATATTATGCTTCCCGTGATTCTCTTTCCAAAACATCCCATCTGCTTTGTGGGTAAAAAAGAACTTGTAAAAATTCCGTTGTTTGGAACCATATACAAACGTGTTTGTGTGATGGTGGATCGCACATCGGCGCGAAGTCGTGCGGACGTTTACAGACGATGTGCAGAAAGGATGAATGAAGGTGACAGCGTTGTGATTTTTCCAGAAGGCGGCGTGCCTGATGACACCCGCATCATTTTGGACACCTTTAAAGATGGTGCTTTTATTCTAGCATCAAAACATCAATTCCCCATTGCTGTATTGACCTTTGCTGGTCTAAAGGAGATGTTTCCTTTTGACAATGGTTCCGGATATCCGGGAAAGGTTAGTGTTTTTTTTAATGATATTTTGGAGCCCGACAAATCTGCCGAAGAACTGAAGCTATTATCTCACTTTGAGATAAAAAATACATTGGAAACGTATTATAATAGGAAAAATTAATTATATTTGTTTTAAGAAAACTTAACATATCTATGTCAAACAATTCAAACCAAACTAACT
>JAYRQH010000293.1:0-14883 GCA_041910715.1 Bergeyella sp. | reverse complement strand
GGTATCAGCAGCGGAATCGAATCATTCTTCACCACAATCTGATTAACATCTGCCCCCAAATCCTCCAACTTAGCAAATCGCTGAATATCATTTCCTTGCCCCCAACTTAGTTCAAATATAAAAGCAGCTAACACTGCAAAAATCCATTTCATAAAACCTTTATTCTCAAATTTTCGGCCAAAATTAGGGAAAAACAATGAATGCTGAAAAAGAAGAGATTTTAAGAGCAACCAAAATCTACCGTTTGTATTCACGACATCAAAGTCTTAAAGAGAAAATTTCTATGATTGCGAAAACAAGTTTGTTATAGCGCTTGAGCGCCTGTTTGTGTGCTAATTTATACCAATTCTAAATAATATACAGTCCGCATACCCGCTAAATTTTCGTAAATTTGGGCAACTTTTAATATAACTCATTTCAAAAAAATTTCCATTATGATATTTGACCTTGATATGATCAAAAAAGTGTACGATCGTTACCCAGAAAGAATCGCTGCGGCGAGACAGGTTGTGGGAAAACCATTGACACTTGCTGAGAAAATTCTTTACACACACCTTTGGGAAGGCAATGCAACACAAGCTTATGAAAGAGGAAACTCGTATGTAGATTTCGCTCCGGATCGAGTAGCCATGCAGGATGCAACGGCGCAGATGGCATTATTACAGTTTATGCAAGCTGGAAAATCTAAAGTCGCTGTTCCCTCAACTGCTCATGCGGATCACTTGATTCAAGCAAGAGTGGGTGCTGAAGCCGATTTACAGGAAGGCATCAATAAGAACTCTGAGGTTTTCAACTTCTTAAGTTCAGTTTGTGATAAATACGGAATCGGTTTCTGGAAACCAGGAGCGGGGATTATTCACCAGGTAGTTTTAGAAAATTATGCATTTCCAGGTGGAATGATGATCGGAACCGACTCGCATACGGTAAACGCAGGCGGTTTAGGAATGGTTGCGATAGGAGTTGGTGGTGCTGATGCGGTGGACGTAATGGCAGGAATGGCTTGGGAACTGAAAATGCCAAAATTAATCGGTGTAAAATTAACTGGTAAAATGAACGGATGGACGTCCGCAAAAGATGTCATCCTTAAAGTTGCCGGTATTTTAACTGTAAAAGGTGGAACAGGCTGCATCGTTGAGTATTTCGGTGAAGGTGCAGAATCGCTTTCTGCAACAGGAAAAGGGACTATTTGTAATATGGGTGCTGAAATTGGAGCGACAACTTCAACTTTCGGGTACGATGATTCCATGAGAAGATATTTGGCAGCGACAGGAAGACAGGAAGTGGTTGATGCAGCAGATAAAATCGCTGAGCACTTGACTGGTGATGCTGAAGTTTACGCTAATCCAGAACAATATTTCGATCAATTAATTGAAATCAACCTTTCAGAATTAACGCCACACTTAAACGGACCTTTCACTCCAGATTTAGCGACTCCTGTTGCAGAATTCAGAGCAAAAGCGGAAGCAAACGGATGGCCACTGGAAGTAGAATGGGCATTAATTGGTTCTTGTACCAACTCATCGTATGAAGATTTATCCAGAGCAGCTTCAATTGTAGAAGATGCTGTGGCAAAAGGGGTAAAGCCAAAAGCAATTTTAGGAATCAATCCAGGATCGGAGCAGGTGAAATTCACAGCTGAAAGAGATGGCTTCTTAGATTCATTTAGAAAATTCGAAAATGCAAGAATCTTCACCAATGCTTGTGGACCTTGTATCGGACAATGGGACAGAGAAGGTGCTGAAAAGGCAGAGAAAAACTCCATTATTCACTCTTTCAACAGAAACTTTGCGAAAAGAGCCGATGGAAACCCAAATACACACGCTTTCGTAGCGTCTCCAGAAATGGTTGCTGCGGTTGCAATATCAGGTCGATTGGATTTCAACCCAATTACCGACACATTGACCAACGAAGCGGGTGAGCAAGTACGTTTGGACGAGCCTAAAGGGTCTGAGCTTCCAGAAAAAGGTTTTGCTGTAGATGACAATGGTTATCAGGCACCTTCAGAAGACGGTTCTAATGTACAGGTTGTCGTAAATCCGAATTCGGACAGACTTCAATTGTTGGAAGAATTCCCAGCTTGGGACGGATTAAACATTACAGGAGCTTTTGTTTTAATTAAAGCTTTTGGTAAATGTACTACGGACCACATCTCAATGGCTGGACCTTGGTTGAAATACAGAGGTCACCTCGATAACATTTCCAACAATATGTTGATTGGCGCAGTGAACGCATACAATATGGAAACCAACAACGTGAAAAACCAATTGACTGGTGCTTATGGTGAAGTTCCTGCAGTGGCAAGAGCATACAAAGCAGCACAAGTTCCTTCGATTGTGGTAGGAGACGAAAACTATGGTGAAGGTTCTTCAAGAGAGCATGCAGCCATGGAGCCAAGACATTTAGGTGTAAAAGCCGTATTGGTGAAATCTTTTGCGCGTATCCACGAAACCAACCTTAAAAAGCAAGGTATGTTGGGGCTAACATTTGCTGACAAAGCTGATTACGACAAAATCCGTGAGGATGACGTTGTGAACTTCTTGGATTTGGATCAGTTCGCGCCAGGAAAACAATTGACACTAGAATTTGTTCATAACGATGGTACGAAAGATATTGTAGTAACAAACCATACTTACAACGAGCAACAAATTGATTGGTTCAAAGCTGGTTCTGCATTGAATTTAATTAAGAGAATGGAGGCCAACTAATCAAGCTATCCATATAAAATAGAAGCCACTCCTTTTTGGGGTGGTTTTTTTTATTATTTATACTAAAATCACTATATAAAATTATTATAATTATTTTTTATGTTAATTCAGTATATATTATTTATATTTTTTGTTAATTTCGTATACTATTAAATACAAATACTGAAATTATGGAGACGAAATTGAACTTGGAGGATTTCATGTCAAAAGTAAAACACGAAAATCCCAACGAACCTGAATTTCATCAAGCGGTTCATGAGGTAGCCGAAATACTAATTCCATATATTAACAATAACCCAAAGTATATTCGCCATAAAGTTTTGGATCGGTTGGTGGAGCCAGAACGAATTATCCAATTCAAAATAACATGGCACGATGATCAAAATGAAATTCAAGTCAATAAGGGATATCGCATTCAAATGAATTCCTGTATTGGCCCCTATAAAGGCGGATTGCGTTTTCATCCCAGTGTCAATTTAGGTATTCTAAAATTTCTCGCTTTTGAACAAGTCTTTAAAAATAGTTTAACAACTTTACCCATGGGAGGAGGGAAAGGAGGTTCCAATTTTGACCCAAAAGGAAAATCAGACATGGAGATTATGCGCTTTTGTAAAGCCTTTATGGAAGAATTATCTAAACACATTGATGAAAATACGGACGTCCCAGCTGGTGATATAGGGGTAGGCGCACGTGAAATTGGATATCTATTTGGTCATTACAAGCGATTGAGAAACAAATTCACGGGTGTGCTAACGGGCAAAGGCTTGGATTATGGAGGTTCTTTAATTCGCCCCGAAGCGACAGGTTACGGACTACTCTATTTTGTTGAATGCATGCTTCACGAAAAGAACGAATCATTAGAAGGAAAGCGAATTGTAATTTCAGGATCGGGTAATGTGTCGTTATATGCCGCTGAAAAATGCATTGAGATGGGCGCTAAAGTACTTACACTCTCCGATTCTTCAGGATATATTTATGACGAAGAAGGCCTTAGTGATGAAAAACTTGCGAAGATATTTCAGATAAAATTTGAAAATTACGAGCGTATCAGTGAATTCGTAAAATACTATCCAAAAGCAAAATTTGTAGCAGGAAAAACTCCTTGGGAAATTCCATGCGATATTGCTTTACCAAATGCAACAGAAAACGAACTCAACCTTGATGATGCAAAAAAACTCAAAAAAAACGGTTGTACACTCGTTGCCGAAGGAGCCAATATGCCATGTACTCCAGAAGCTGTCCATTTTTTTCTTGATAACAAAATTCTTTATGGCCCAGGAAAGGCAGCAAATGCCGGCGGGGTGGCAACTTCTGGACTCGAAATGTCACAAAATTCTTTACGTTTGAGATGGACTCGCCAGGAAGTGGACGAAAGATTGAAAACTATAATGCAAGACATTCATCAACAATGTAAAAGTCATGCTGACTTAATTGAAGGAAATATCAATTACTACCAAGGTGCAAATATTGCGGGATTTGTAAAAGTGGCTAATTCTTTAATCGCTCAAGGTTTCTAAATATTTAATACCTTTTGCTTAAGAATAAAGTTTTGTTGGAGATTCAAAATTTTAATGCTGCCTAAATTTCGGCCTAATCTACGCGGTCGCCTAGAGAATTTGCAAATGCTAAATTCGCTTTAGAAAATTCATTTTGTAGCTTTCACCTAATGGAATTTCGTTTTTGGAAACGAGAAATAGAGTCTTTGTATAGATAGATTGTATGGCGTTAACATTTACAATATAGGATTTATGAACTCTACAGAACAATGTGTTGGAAAGCTTTTCTTCCATTGATTTTAGCGTGTCGAGTACGATGTATTCGTGCGATAGCGTTTTTATATTCACATAGTCTTTGATACTTTCGATGTACAAAATTTCATCAAAGAAAACCTTGTGTTGCTGGCCCGAAGCTTTAACAAAAAAATAACCTTTTTCGGAAGAACTTTGGTTTGCAAAACGTTCGTATACTTTCTCAACTGATTTTTGGAACCGAGAAAACGAAATGGGCTTCAAAAGATAATCAATCACATTATGCGTGATGAACGCTACCAGTTAGGAATGCGCATTGCGACAGAGCAAGGTTTAAATGAGCTTTACGGTATCGATGCGTCCGCAATTATCTTTGATTTGACTCGTAAATTTAGCAAAACGGACTCACTGTATTTCCATCACTTAATGCAAGATTACGATTTTAAAAGTTCCGATGCTTTTCAGGAACGATATCAAAATTTCGTGGGTGCTTCCACCGATATATCAAAAACCCTCCTTCAGATTATTAATGATCAAAATACACCTGAATACCATCAGTATGAATATGGATTTTATTTAACTGGTGATTTCAAACTACGTGATTTTGATGGCGCCGACCTACTCTCTCTTTATTGGTATGATAGAAATTTACGAATGTTAAGAAATATCCAGCGCATACCTCAAACCACTGAAGACCGCATATTGGTAATTGTCGGAAATGGGCATGCTTCCGTCCTAAGACAACTCTTAACTGTGTCACCTGAATATGAGTTTGTTGAATTCTCTAGTCTTTAACAATCAACCAAGCGTAAATAATCGCTTTTTAATGAAAAATGTCAATAGATGGAATTCAAATTACTAAACACTTTTTCTCTAGCATGACATTATTCATATGTATAAAATAGCAAGATCTGTAACAAACGTAAAAAATGCTTGTCTAATTGTGCAGATAAGAATTTATGAACAAAAAGATTACTTTAGTTGCTGCATTAGCATTGATAAGTCAGGGCATTTTCGCTCAACAAACCAAAGAAACCCCCTCTACCACAAAAGAAAAACAAATTGAAGAGGTTACTCTTATAAAAACGAAAAAAGCGGTTGAACAAAAAGCGGACAGAACGATTTTCGATTTTTCCGAACAACCGCATCTTAACGCCGGATCCTCACTAGAAGGGATAAAAAAGCTACCAGGAATGGTGGTTACCGACATCGCGGGAATGATGTATCAAGGCAAGCCACTCCAAGTGTATATGGACGGGCGCCCGCTCAATATTTCTTCGAATGATTTATCTGCATTTTTAGAAGGAATGCCCGCTTCAGCTATTGAGCGTATTGAAGTGGTAACACAGCCTGGCGCCGAATTTCCGGCAACTTCGGGCGGCGCAATCCTAAATATTATCACATCAAAATCAGCTAAAAGTTATCTCACAGCCACCTACTCGGGTGGATATCGTTTCACGGATTACGAAAAGTTCAGACACAGATTCAACAACAGTATCGTTCTAAATTCAAGAAACAAATGGTTCGGATGGCAATTTAGTGGAGGACAAACATACGGCGAATCGTTCTCAAGCAATCAAATGGATGATTTGTCTCGTAGTTTTGTCGATAAATTTTCAAGAGGTTATTTTGCGAAAGCAGCTTTGACGTTTGATATCGGAAAAGACCGATTATTGTTGAATTACGATTTTTACAACTCGAATAACGATTCCGAAAACAATTCGGATGGGCGCGCTTTGTTCGAAAATCCAGCAGGTTCTTCGATTTTCGTGCCTGCAGATTACACCAACATCGGCCATAGTAAATCAAAAAGTGATCGTAATGAAGTTACCGCGACCTACCAAAAACGTTTTGATGACAAGAATCAAAAACTTGATTTGAAAGCAACATATTCCAACTTTGTTTCCAACTTCCATCAATCGGCAGAAAATACCATATTTTTACAAAATGCCACATTAGTGTACCCGAATGATTCGGATAACAAATCGGAGCAGGATTTTTACAATCTTCGTGTTGACTATTCTCAGCCAATCAATCTATTCGAGGAAGGGAAAATCAGCTTGGGAGGATTGTACGAAAAAGTAGATTTCGCCACGGACTTTATGGCAATGCGTAATTTAGAATACCAAAGACAAACCGCAGCAACGTACGCCGAGTTAAATACTAAAATTAAAAAATTCAGTTTTATCGCGGGGCTTCGAGCGGAAGATTACGACATTTCTGGGCAGTCTTATAATTTTAAAGAAAAAAAGTGGGACGACCTTACTCCATTTAATAAATTTGAATTATTTCCCAACGCCAGCATTCAGTATGATTTTGCGAAATCTTTGTATTTCAACGTAAACTACAACCGAAAAATCAGCCTACCATCAACCAATCAACTGAACCCAAACAACACAACGTTCCAAAACCCGAATGTGAGCATTTCTGGGAACCCAAATGTTCAGCCAACAATTTATAACAACTTCGAGGCAAAATTAAGCGCCTTCGATTACGCTTTTGTAAGCTATAATATGAGCAAAGTTCAGGATCAAGTAATGGTTTATGTGGAACGGGACGGCTACAATCTTACGCAGACAAATGTGAATATCGAAAGTCTGACACAACATAGTTTCAATGTCGGATTGCCATTACCTCTCATGATCTTCTCCAAGCCTTTTAGTGAGATTATGAAATTCAATTTCAATCCGGATAAAATTAATTTTATTTATTTCTATGCAGGGTATCAATTTCAAGACATCAAAGAAATTGTTGATAAAAAGGGAATGTGGTTTTTTAATGTTGCCGGACAATTTATCCTTCCGTACGGTGTAAAATTCAGTCCAAATTTGTCGTACTCAACAAAAGGAAATTACTATTTCTTCCAAGCAACACAACCGATTATGAACCGTGTAGACCTAAATTTCAGTAAGAAATTTAACAAAGATCGTTTAACGGTAAGTGTATTTGCAAACGACATTTTCAACAGCAGTAGAATGAACTTTAAGACGTTGAACACGCCAACTCCGATCAATTTGCAAAACAGATGGGATAGCCGAATGTTCGGATTCTCATTGAATTATAAAATACCGACGAAGAATAAACTGGCGAAGGTGGATCAGACAATTTTGAATACCGAAACGCCAAAAGAAGATAACGGCGGTATGATGAATCAGAAATAATCGATTTAGACATCAAAAAAAGCATTCGGATTATCTGAATGATTTTTTTTATTTTGATATTTTAAAATTTTTCACAAGCTCGCCAAACAGGATCATTTTTTGGGAGAGGCGCCACGATATGCATGGCATCCTTAGTCACAGGATGTTCGAACTCGAGTTTTCGTGCATGAAGGGAAATTCCACCATCAGGATTTGATCGGGCTGCACCGTATTTCAAATCTCCTTTTATCGGAACCCCGATTTTTGAGAGTTGAGCGCGAATTTGATGATGCCTTCCCGTTTCTAAATCAATTTCGAGAAGTTGATAATTGTCCAACGGCTGCAAAATATGATACGTTAAAATAGCTTCTTTTGCTCCGTCTGTTACCTTAGGAAAAACGATGGCCTTATTGGTTTTTTCATTCTTTTTAAGATAATTCACCAATCGTTGCGTTTTAGGAAGTTCTTCCTTAGGAACCAACGCCCAATACGTCTTCTTTATTTCACGATTTTTTACCATTTGGGTCAAACGGGACAGCGCTTTGGAAGTTTTTGCATAAATGACCAAACCCGAAGTCGGCCGATCGATACGATGCACCAAACCTAGGAAAACATTTCCCGGTTTTTGATCTCGAATTTTAATAAAATTTTTGATTAGCTCTAATAAAGATTCGTCGCCAGTTTTGTCACCCTGAACCAATTGACCCACCTTTTTATTCACCACAAAAAGATGATTGTCTTCGAAGACAATTTGGGAAGCGTCGAAACCCTGATCTTTCATCTTAACGTTGTCTGTTAAAAAGCGAAATCATAACACCAGCAAAAAGACCGATGGTCTTAATAGCCGAAAACCGACTTTCTAAAGGTAAAAACGCTCCTACGATACATAACGCTGCCGAGATATAGAGCGGATATAAAAACGAAGAATTTTTCAAACTTCGAGATTGGAGGATAAAACTAATACCAATTAAAATGTATAAAACACGTCGGTAGATTAGTTCATTCATTTCTGGTGACAGCAAATCAAACCAGCCTACAATAAAACATCCTAAGACCAATACCGACAGTATGGCGTTGTATTTTTTAATATTTTCGTTCATTAGTAACTTTCATTTTCATTCGGGAAGTCCGAAGATTTCACATCCTTCACATATTGGGAAACTGCGCCCGTGATTTGTGCGTATAAATCAAGATAGCGTCGTAAAAATTTTGGCGAAAATCCCTGATTCATACCGACCATATCATGATACACCAAAACCTGACCATCACAATTCGGCCCCGCTCCAATACCGATTGTAGGAATGGATATACTTTCTGAAACGCGTTTTGCTAAATCTGCTGGAATCTTTTCAAGAACCAAAGCAAAACAACCTAAAGACTCAACTAACTTGGCATCGGCAATAAGCTTTTCAGCTTCCTCATTGCCTTTTGCACGAACTTTATAAGTACCAAACTGATAGATGGATTGAGGCGTTAAGCCCAAATGAGCCATCACGGGAATCCCTGCGTTGACAATTTTACGAATGGATTCTTCAATCTCGCTACCGCCTTCAATTTTTACCGCATGTGCTCCTCCTTCTTTCATCATTCTCACCGCCGACTCAAGCGCTTTTTCTGGATTACTTTGATACGTTCCGAAGGGTAAATCGGCAACCACCAGAGCGCGATCTACACCTCGCACCACACATTGTGTATGGTAAATCATTTGATCCAAAGTAATGGGCAGCGTGGTCTCATGTCCCGCCATAACATTCGCTGCAGAATCTCCTACCAAAATAGCATCTACACCACCAGCATCCACCATCTTTGCAGTGGTAAAATCATATGCCGTAAGCATGGTGATTTTCTCTTTATCAAACTTCATTTTACGAAGCGTCTCGGTCGTTATTTTCTTAATTTCGGAATGTACAGACATGATTTTATTTATTTACGTGATCAACTGAGTAAAAGCGCATTACATAATAACGTGCCCCAACTTAATTAATTTTTCGTGATTTAAAATTTTGATATTTCGTCCATCAACTTCAATCAGCTTATCTGATTTGAATTCAGAAATCAAACGAATGGCACTTTCAGTAGCGGTTCCTATTAGATTTGCAATTTCCTCTCGAGTTAACGAAATTTTGATAAACCCTTCGGGATCCGTTCCTAATTTCATTTCAAGGAGTAATAGAATTTCTGCTAAACGTTCGCGCACCGTCTTTTGAGCTAAAAAAGTAATGGTATTTGAAGATTCACCCAATTCATAGGCAATTTTTTGTAGCATGGCGTACGCCATTTTAGAATCAACCTCCAATAGATACAGAAAAACTTCCGAAGGTATGAAAATGACATCCACATCCGTCATTGCTTCTGCTTTTGCCTGAAAAGTTTCGTCAACCAATAAGGACCGATACCCAATAAGATCGCCTTCTTTAATAAAACGAAGAATTTGATCTTTACCGTAAACACCCGATTTCGAAAGCTTGGCGGTACCTTTGTTCAAAAAATAAACCCCTTTCGGCGTTTCCCCATCTTCAAAAATGATATCTCCTTTTTGATACCGAATATTCTTTTTTGATTTTGAAAATTTCTCGTAATCTTCTTTGGTCAATCTCTTCTGAAGTGCTAGATCGTTGAAGGCATCGTGGAGGGCTTTTTCAATAGCAGATTGTTTATCCAACATGGTATGACATTTGTCAGCAAAATTAACATTTTTAGCCCTACTTCCCAATTATTTTTGTCTTAATTTTGCAGTCTTTATGAGCAATATGACCCACGAAAATTGTTTTCATTGCGGGCAACAGATAGACAAGGAGCGCATTTCTTTTGACAGTAAAGAGTTTTGTTGCAACGGCTGCAAGTCGGTTTATGAGATACTCAACATGAATAATTTGGGTAATTTTTACGAACTGAACAGGCAATCGGGTATTAGACCAGATGACAACACTACCCAATTTGATTATCTGGATACTCCAGAAATTTTCGATCGAATTACGGATTTTTCAGAAGGCAACACAACACTGGTTACCTTTAAAATCCCTGTAATTCATTGTTCTTCGTGTATTTGGTTGCTGGAGAGTTTGCATACACTGAATCCCAACATTAAGTACTCGCAAGTAAATTTCACACGCAAAAACCTACAAGTTTCATTCAATCATAATGAGCTGAAGCTTAGTGAACTTGCTAAATTTTTAACCAATTTAGGCTACAAGCCGGTCATCAGTTTAGAAACTTCAGAAAAAAAGGAAGAAGTTTTTGATAAAACATTACTCATAAAGTTAGCAATTGCAGGTTTTGCTTTTGGTAACGGAATGTTTTTCAGTTTTCCAGAATACGCTGCCGACGTGATTGGAAACCCCGATTTTTGGATGGAAAAATACAAGAATCTTTTCCGCCTCATCATGTTTCTTTTGGCAACGCCTGTCGTTTTCTACTCGGCTTCGGATTATTTTAAGTCAGCTTGGTACGGTTTAAAAAACAAAATCATCAACATTGATGTTCCCATCGTTCTTGGAATTCTTGTTTTATACGGACGAAGCATATACGAAGTGTTAACTGATTATGGACCAGGATATTTCGACACTTTGTGTGGTCTGCTGTTTTTTATGCTTCTTGGGAAAATATTCCAAAAAAGAACCTACTCCTCATTATCCTACGATCGCGATTACAAATCCTTTTATCCCATCGCAGTAACCAAAGTGGAACAAGATGGAGAGCAACAAAATATTTTACTTTCCGAATTAAAAATTGGAGACCGTATCATGGTTCGGAACCAGGAAATCATTCCGGTTGACTCTGTTTTAATACAGGGTGAGGGTAATATCGATAACAGCTTTATTACGGGCGAAAGCGCAACAATTTCCAAGAAGCCTGGCGATAAAATTTTCGCAGGTGGAAAGCAAGTGGGATCTATTCTTGAACTGGAGGTTATTAAAAATGTGGACCAGAGCTACCTAACCCAGCTTTGGAACAAAGAAGCATTCAAAAAACATGAAACAGGGCTTGACACCATTACCAATAGAGTAAGTAAATACTTCACGATTGTAATTTTGCTTATTACCTTAATATCAGGAATTTACTGGGCTCGAATTGACATGGAGAAAATGTTCCAGGTAGTGTCCGCAATTTTAATTATCGCGTGCCCATGTGCATTGGCTTTATCGGCACCATTTACTCTAGGTCATATCATGCGAATCTTGGGTCGTAATAAGTTTTATGTTAAAGACACGTTGACCATTGAAAAATTAGCCAAAATAAACACACTTGTATTTGACAAAACCGGAACCATCACACAGAGCAAGAAAACACAGATTGATTTTGAAGGCGAGGAGATGCACGAATTTGATTTGCAGAATGTGAAATCATTACTCAAAAACTCCAATCACCCGTTATCGAAAACGTTGTATGAACATTTGGATTTTAAAGATGCTTATTTTCCAGTTGAAAATTATGTAGAAGTAAGTGGCAAAGGCTATACCGCCATGGTACGAGGAACACAGTATAAAGTGGGATCGGCAAAATTTATAGGTACGGAAAGCAAAAACATGGAAACTGCTGTTTTTATAGCGAAAGATGGAGCGTATGTAGGAAAGTATATTTTTAAAAATGAATACCGTCCGCAAATCAATACCATGTTTAAACAGTTCGAAAATTATAAACAATACATATTGAGTGGCGATAATGCGGCCGAAGAAAGCATCTTGAGAACGATGGCTCCGCATATTTCAGGATTGTCTTTTAACCAAAGTCCCGAAGATAAGCTTCAGTTTATTCAAGAATTGCAACATGAAGGGCACAAAGTAGCAATGCTTGGAGATGGATTAAACGATGCGGGCGCACTGAAACAAAGTGATGTTGGAATTGCGGTTGCCGATGACACCAACTCCTTCACACCATCATCTGACGTCATTATGAATGGAGCAATGCTTCCTAAGTTACATGATTATTTTGCGCTTACGAAGGATGCAATCACGATTATTAAAATCATGATTATTATTAGCTTTCTTTATAATATTGTGGGCTTAAGCTATGCCGTCACAGGACATTTATCACCCTTATTTGCGGCGATTTTGATGCCGATAAGTTCAATAACCGTGGTGGCATTCACTACCTTGGCTACGTGGTATGCTTCAAGAAAATATTTTAAATAAGCGCATTCAACTTATTTAGAAGAGATTTAAATTAACATAAATTAACAGGTACTGATTAAAATCATTATTTTTCACTAAATTTGGACTCGTTTTAGTTTCTAATTTTGTCATCACAATGGATATACTCTATTTAATGATTTTGTGCAGCGCTTCGCTTGCTGTAGTTTTCTTAATCATATTTATTGTGAATGTAAGAAAAGGGCAGTTTGAAGATGATGAATCGCCTGCCGTACGAATCCTATTTGAAGACCCACCAGTACAGGAAAATCCTAAAAAGGAAGACTCCCAATCTGGCATTGAAAAAGAAAAAGAAGAGAAAAAAAGATAATCTTATATATGGAAACACAAAAGTTTAGTTATGACAACAGCATTGTACGTGCGTTCCTAATTGCCACCGTAGTTTTCGGACTCGTTGGTTTTTTGTTAGGGCTTACCGCTGCATTGATGCTTTTCTATCCTGAATTGCCGGAGTTTTTCTTTGGTACAGATGACCCAACAATCAAGAGTTTGGCTCAGGGAAATCTTCAGGGACTAATTAACACTCATGGTGCTTTCGGTTTTGGTAGAATTAGAATGCTACATACCAGTGCCGTAATTTTTGCATTTGTTTGTAACTACGTATTTGCGGGAGTTTATTATTCAATGCAGAGACTTCTTAAAACAAGAATGTACAGCGATACGCTATCATGGGTACATTTCTGGACTTGGCAAATTATGATTGTTGCTGTAGTGATCACTTTCTTTATGGGTATCAATACTTCAAAAGAATACGCTGAGCACGAATGGCCAATCGATATTTTAATTGCTGTTTCCTGGATTTTATTCGGTATCAACATGTTTGGTACCATTGCGAAAAGAAGAGTTCGCCATTTATACGTAGCTATTTGGTTCTATTTAGGAACTTGGGTTGCGGTAACTATGCTTCACGTTTTCAATAACTTAGAAGTTCCATTGTCTTTCACAGGCTGGAAATCCTATTCGGCGTATGCTGGAGTTAAGGATGCTTTAGTTCAGTGGTGGTATGGTCATAATGCGGTTGCATTCGTACTTACAACACCAGTGTTAGGACTAATGTACTACTTCTTACCAAAAGCGGCAGACCGTCCTGTATTCTCATACAAACTTTCAATTATCCACTTCTGGTCATTAATTTTCATTTATATTTGGGCTGGTCCGCACCACCTTCAATATACTTCGTTACCTGCTTGGGCGCAAGCTCTAGGAACAGGTTTCTCAATCATGCTTATTGCGCCATCTTGGGGTGGTATGCTTAACGGTTTATTAACGTTACGAGGAGCTTGGGATAAAGTACGTGAAAATCCAATTTTGAAATTCTTCGTTGTAGCGGTTACTTGTTATGGTATGGCAACATTCGAAGGGCCATTATTAGCAACAAAAACGTTAAATAAAATTGGTCACTTTACCGACTGGGTTATTGGTCACGTTCACCTAGGAGCACTAGGATGGAATGGTTTCATGGGATTTGGTATGATTTACTATTTAGTGCCGATTCTATGGAGAACCAAGCTTTGGTCTGTTAAAATGGCAAACTGGCATTTCTGGTTAGGTACATTAGGTATTATTTTTTATGCCGTACCATTATACATCGCTGGATTTACGCAAGGTTTAATGTGGAAACAGTTCAATCCGGACGGTACCCTGATGTGGAAAAACTGGTTGGATACCGTGACGGTAATTTTACCATACTACTGGATGCGTTTCTTCGGAGGTATTCTTTATCTTGCAGGAGCAGTATTAATGGTGGTAAACCTTTGGAAAACTGCGGCTCAAGGATCATTCCAGAAAAATGTTCCTGCTGAAGCTCCAGCGTTAGCCAACATTGGATCCGCAAGAAAAGAAGGCGAAGGTTTCCACTTATGGTTGGAGAGAATGCCCGTACAATTAGGTATTTTGTCATTCATCGCAGTGGCGATTGGTGGGGCGTTAGAAATCTTGCCAACGTTGACGATAAAAAATAACGTTCCGACGATTGCAGCGGTTAAACCATATACACCACTGGAACTTGAAGGTCGTGATATGTATATACGTGAAGGATGTAATGCGTGTCACTCTCAAATGATTAGACCATTCCGTGACGAGGTAGTGCGTTTCAATGGTAAGAACGGACAGTACTCAAAAGCAGGAGAATTTGTGTACG
>JAYRQH010000292.1:0-9259 GCA_041910715.1 Bergeyella sp. | reverse complement strand
AATATTTTTTGTTGTAATATTGACCAAGACCAGGTAATACAGCAGAATATAAACCGGCTTTCGTAGGACTGTATTGCGGTTTGGAAAGTGGCGCATTCACCGAATTAATATCCTGAACTACATCGGAATCCGTTTTGATTGTATCACGAGAAGCAACCTCAGGCGTTACGACTTTTAAGGTATCGATAGGTTTTATTTGTCCAAAAACCGATTGAACAGCAAAACCCACAATAAAAAGAAAAATTTTATTCTTCATTTTTAATTCGTGACAGGATTTGTTCGAGTTCGGCTTCGTTTTTAAAATCTAAAACGATTTTACCTTTTTTGCCGTTGGCTGCAGTTTTTATTTCTACTTTTACATCCAATATGTCGGACAAATCCTTCTGCACTTTCTTGTGAAAATTAGAAATAGATTTTACAATCCTTACCGGCTTCGCCTGACTATTTTTCAAAGCTGTAGCTGCCGCTTCTGCTTGTCGAACATTCAGTTTGTCTTTAGCAATCAATTCAAACAATTGATTTTGAAGACTTTCTGTCTCTAAACTTAAAATTGCACGACCATGCCCAGCAGAAATTTCTCCGCTTCGAACTGCGTTTTGGATGTCAGGACTTAATTTAAGTAAGCGAATCGAGTTGGTAATGGTGCTACGCTCTTTCCCAATTCGACCACTTAGATTTTCTTGCGTCATCCCAATTTCATCCAAAAGTCTCTGGTAGGTTAATGCAATTTCTATGGGATCAAGATCTTCTCGCTGGATATTTTCCACCAAAGCCATTTCCAACAACTCCTGATCATTCACCAAACGAATGTATGCTGGAATAGTATTTAAACCAGCAATTTTAGACGCTCTAAACCGTCTTTCTCCAGAAATAATCTCAAACTTATCCTTATCCTTACGAAGGGTAATAGGCTGGATTATACCTAAATTTTGTATCGATACGGCGAGATCAGCCAACGCTTTCTCATCAAAATACGTTCGCGGCTGCGTCGCATTGGGAAAAATGTCTTCGATGGGAACTTCAACAATATTCCCCACCCACTTATCTGCTCCTTCGTCCGTCGCTGAATTGATGCTTATTTTAGATTCTGAATTTAAGATGGCTCCTAAACCCCGACCCATAGCTCTTTTTTTATCTTTCAATACTTTCTGATTTTAAATTTTCAGCAGCCTTTTCATTTTTCAATAAAACTTCTTCGGCTAACTGGATATATTGTATTGCCCCTTTACTCTCGGCATCGTACATTAAAATGCTTTCTCCGAAACTTGGCGCTTCACTTAAACGTACATTTCTGCTGATAATCGTTTCGAAAACCATTTCTGGAAAGTGGGAATTAACCTCTTCCACTACCTGATTTGACAATCGTAAACGACTATCGAACATCGTGAGTAACAAACCTTCGATATCCAAGTCGGCATTATGAATTTTCTGAACGTTTTTTATCGTGTTAAGCAATTTTCCTAAACCTTCTAGTGCAAAATATTCGCACTGTATCGGAATAATCACCGAATCTGCAGCCGTAAGTGCGTTGATGGTAATTAAACCCAAGCTCGGCGCACAGTCAATGACCACGTAATCGTATTGGTTACGAACCGACTCCAACGCTTTTTTCAGCATATATTCCCGAAGATCGCGATCTACAAGTTCGATTTCTGCAGCCACCAAATCAATATGTGAAGGAATGATATCCAAATTAGGGGAAGATGTCTTTTGAATGCACTGTTGCACATCTACACTATGCTCCAACAAGTGGTAGGTAGAATATTTCACCTCTTCGACACCCAAACCTGACGTGGCATTTGCCTGAGGATCTGCATCGATGATCAGTACTTTCTTTTCTAAAACCCCCAAAGCAGCAGCCAAATTAACCGCTGTAGTGGTTTTACCAACTCCACCTTTCTGATTTGCAATTCCGATTATTTTTGCCATATTTATTTTTCTCGAATTCAAAAATACGATTTTTTTAATTTGAGCGGTTATTGTTAATAACTATAAAAGATGTAAAGTATTGTGAATCATTGTAATATTCCGAAAAAAAATTATCCACAATTTTTAAAAATTGTGGATAAAAATAAATTGGTTAATTTGCTTACTCAAACATCATTGAAATAGGAAATTTAAAGTAGCTGCGAACTGCTTGTCCTTTCACTTTTGCTGGCGTCCACTTTCCTTTAACACTTTTAATGGTTCGCTCCGCTTCTTTATTGAATGATGCATCTTTTCCAGAGGCTTTAATGTTCGAAATACTACCATCACGTTCAACAATAAAGGTAACTACAGCACTCATTTTATCGCCAGTTCCTTCAAATTGGTTGGTATCAAAATTTCCAATAACTTTATTTCGGAAGTAATTAACTCCACCCATAAAATCGGCTTCTATATCAACATTAACGACAGGATCATCGCTAATCACTGTTTTTTGTACAGGAGGTGCATCAACTTTTCCAGTACCTGGAACGGTATTCACTGACGGCGGCGGTGTAACGGTATTTACTGGAGGTATGCCTATTATTTCTTCAAAACCTTGTACACCTGGATCACTACTCTTACCAACTGTTTTTTCAACGGGTGGGTTTTTTACTGGAGTTGGTAGAACACTCGACTTAGTCTCCACAGTTTGAGGTTTTTCGGGTTGAATTTCCTTGGGTGGTATGGGAGTATTAGGCTCGATGACTTCGGTAAATATAGTCACCACATTTTCTGGAGGTAACGTTTCAATAGCCACATCCGACTTTAATGCATTAACCACGAAAGGAGTTGCAGCGACAGCTACAAACAGACCAATGCCTGCAAATAATGCTCGAGTTAAAACACGATCAGATTCCATACGCAGATCATAAGCTCCATAGGCCTTGTTGCGGTTTTCGAATAGGATTTCATTAAACTGAATGTCCTCTTTTTTGAATAGATTTTTCATCATAAAAATATTAAAGTTATACACTAGCTCATAAAAACATTCATGTTTATTAGGTTATCAATCCTTTTCTTACTTTTATTTAATGTTTACAAATTTTTTGCCAAATTTTTATAAAATTATCATGTTTAGTAAAATTTCTTTACAAACTTCTATTCAAGACATATTATCTAAAACAAAAAGAGCCTCCCAAAAAGGAAGCTCTCATAAATATTTTAGATCTAGAGGGTCTAGAATAAATCTTTTCGAATAATATTCTGACTTCTTTCTGGTCCTACAGACACTAAATACACATTAATTCCGAGATAGTTTTCTATAAACTCGATGTATTTTTTAGCATTTTCCGGAAGTTCATCATACGATCTTACTTTCGTAATATCTTCATCCCAACCTTCCAATTCTTCATAAATTGGTTCGTAATTGTACAGTTTTGTTGTGGAAGAAGTGAAATAATCGATAATTTTTCCATCCTCGGTTTTGTATTTCGTAACAATTTTTAATGGTTTTATTCCCGTCATCACATCCAACTTGGTAATCACCAAATTGTTGATTCCGTTAATCATACAAGCGTGTTTCAACGAAACCAAATCCAACCACCCTGTTCTTCGTGGTCTACCTGTTGTCGCACCAAACTCGTTACCAATTTGTCTGATATGCTCACCTAATTCATTATCAAGCTCCGATGGAAACGGACCGTGTCCCACGCGAGTACAGTATGCCTTGGCAACACCAATCAAATTTTGCAAACTGGTAGGCGGGACACCTGCACCAGTACAAACTCCACCTGTTGTAGGAGATGAAGAAGTTACAAACGGATACGTTCCGAAGTCGATATCCAACATCAAAGCCTGAGCTCCTTCGAAAAGAATATTCTTACCTTCATGAATTGCTTCATTAAGTTCAAGTTCCGTGTCTACAATACGGTCTTTAAGAAGCTCACCAATTGCTAGATATTCATTATAGATATCATCAACATTTAGTGCTGGTTTTTCAAAATACTTTTCGAAAAGGGCATTTTTAACCTTCAGATTTTTTTCAATTTTTTCACGAAGAACTTCTGGATTAAGCAAGTCGATCATGCGAATGCCCACACGAGCAATTTTATCTTCGTAGCAAGGACCAATTCCTTTTTTAGTCGTTCCGATCTGTGTTCCTCCCGTTTCCTCTTCACGATAGGTATCCAGAAGAATGTGATACGGCATAATAACATGCGCTCGTCGACTGATAAATACGTGATCGGTTTTAAGGCCTTTACTTTCAATTTGACCAATTTCCTTCATGAACGCTTTCGGATTCACCACAACACCATTAGCGATTATGCATTTTCCTTTACACTGCAAAACGCCTGAAGGGAGCAAGTGAAGGACGAATTTTTCATCACCAACATACACCGTGTGTCCAGCATTATCACCCCCTTGAAAACGAACCACGTAATCGGATTTTGCCGACAAAACGTCTGTAATTTTTCCCTTTCCTTCGTCTCCGTATTGAAGCCCAACTACAACATAAGTTGACATATATATTTACTTTTTTATTAGATTTCTACAAAAGTACTTCTAAAATTTATCCTTGACAAGAAAAGACTTTATAAATTGTAAAAATAGCGAATATCAGCAAGATAAGGACATTTTTTGATCCTACTCACCACTAAATTATGTTGAGTTTGAACGACGAATAAGCAATAAAATTTCCATACGAATTAAGAAATACCTAAATTTGTACTTTGAAAAATCGTATGGAAAGTATTCAAGTACACGACAAACATTTCGTTCCTTATTTGAAGCATGAGGAGCTTCAGGAAATCATTAAAAATTTAGCCTTACAAGTTTACGAAGATTATAAAGACGAAACACCTGTATTCATTGGGGTTTTGAATGGTGTAATTATGTTTTTTTCCGACTTCCTTAAGCATTACCCTGGAAAATGTGAGATCGCCTTTATCCAAATGAGCTCCTATTCTGGAACGCAGTCTACCGGTATTGTTTACAAAAAAATGGAACTAACTAAAGAAGTAGAAGGAAGACATATTATTTTGATGGAAGACATCGTCGATACGGGAAACACCATCGAAAGTCTTTTTGAATATTTTAAAAACACCCAACGACCAAAATCACTTAAGGTAGCAACCCTGTTATTGAAACCAGAAGTGTACAAGAAAGAATTTAAGATCGACTATATCGCAAAAGAAATTCCAAATAAATTTGTACTAGGCTATGGCTTGGATTATGATGAACTAGGAAGAAACCTTCCTGACTTGTACCAGTTAGAAGAAGGAAGAATCAATCATTAATTCAACTACATTACTCAGTACTAATCTCTAAAAAAGTAAAATGATTAACATCGTATTATTCGGTCCTCCAGGAAGTGGCAAAGGGACACAAGCTCAAAATCTGATTAATCAATTTAATCTCAAGCAAGTTTCCACAGGAGACCTATTCCGATACAACATTAAAAATGAAACAGAATTGGGAACGCTTGCCAAATCCTATATTGACAAAGGCGAATTAGTACCCGATCAAGTGACCATTGACATGCTGATTGATGAAGTAAAAAAGCCAACAGAAACTCAAGGTTTTATTTTTGATGGTTTTCCAAGGACCGCGGCACAAACAGAAGCATTAGAAACCATCGTAAAAGATGTTCTGAATGATGAAATTGATATCTGCCTGTCCTTAGTTGTCGATGATGAAATTTTAGTTGAACGACTTCTTAAAAGAGGTGAAACCAGCGGAAGAACCGATGATAGCAACGAAGAGATTATTCGGGCCAGAATAAAAGAATATTATGCAAAGACTGCTGAAGTTGCAGAGTTATACAAGCAGCAGGGCAAATATGTAGAAATAAACGGCGTTGGTGAGATTGATGAAATTTCGCAAAAACTATTCGCCGAAGTAGAAAAAATAAAATAAGTGGTTCTAATCCTTATGCTTAGGATTTACTACTTTTATAAATACCCAAAGTACTAATATATGTCCAATTTTGTAGATTACGTAAAAATTCACTGTACTTCCGGCCATGGAGGAGCAGGATCTGCCCATCTTCGTCGTGAAAAATACATTCCCAAAGGCGGACCTGATGGTGGTGATGGCGGACGCGGTGGACATATTATTATGAAGGGTAATTCGCACGAATGGACGTTGCTTCCCTTAAGATATACGCGACACATTAAAGCCGATCGAGGTCAAAATGGAGCCAAAAACCAACTTACGGGAGCTGATGGCGCCGACAAATACATCGAAGTTCCTATTGGTACGATTGCAAAAAATGAATACGGTGAAGTGTTGGGTGAGATCATGGAAGATGGACAAGAAATCGTCTTGATGCATGGTGGAAAAGGTGGCTTAGGGAACGAGCATTTCAAATCGTCCACCAACCAAACGCCAAGATATGCACAACCAGGACTTCCAGGAGAGGAAGGATACATCATATTTGAATTAAAAATCTTAGCTGATGTCGGATTGGTTGGTTTTCCCAATGCGGGAAAATCGACATTACTCGCAGCAGTATCCGCAGCAAAGCCGAAGATTGCTAATTACGCTTTTACAACCTTGACGCCCAACCTAGGAATTGTTAATTATCGGAATTTCAAGTCATTCGTTATGGCAGATATTCCCGGAATTATCGAAGGGGCTGCAGAAGGAAAAGGACTTGGACACCGTTTTCTAAGACATATTGAGCGAAATTCGATTCTCTTATTTTTAATTCCAGCAGATTCCGAAGATCATTATCAAGAATTTAAAATCCTTGAAAATGAATTAAAAGAATACAACCCAGAACTTTTGGATAAAGATTTCATCATATCCATTTCAAAAGCCGATTTATTGGATGATGAACTGAAAAAAGAAATCTCAGCAGAATTTCCAGAAAATAAACAACCGCTATTCTTCTCCGGAGTCACGGGCGAAGGCTTAAGCGAATTGAAAGATGTGATCTGGAAACACTTACATGGGTAAAAAAAAATATACTTTAAAACTTGACACGCATTGAAAAATGCGTGTTTTTTGTTACGTAATTTAGAAAATTCAGATTATAAAAAAGCAAATAAGATACTAATAAAAAGTCGAAAAACAAATAATTTAACAACTTTTAATAGATTATTCATATATTTGCAAAAAATACGATGAAAAAAATACTATTTGTTGTTGCCACAACTATAAGTGGCTGTGCATTTGCGCAAAATGTTGGTATAAATACGACCTCTCCCAAAGTTACTTTAGATGTTACTGGACAACCTACCAACACGACAATATTAGATGGCATTACGGCCCCACGAATAACAGGTACACAATTACGAGCAAAAACATATACCAGCGAACAACTTGGCACCCTAGTTTTCGTGACTACGGCAGACACAGCGCCAGCTGGCCAAACAATTGATGTTCGAGCGAGCGGTTACTATTATTTTAATGGTACCAAATGGATACTTGTCAATTCAAATGCATCAGAACCTTGGTATAGTGCCTCCACAAGTACCGGTGCGACTTCAAATACAGAAAATATAAAATTGGCAGTAGATAATTTTACTACCACAACTATCACGACATTAGGTATGGGTGTGGGAACCGAAAATCCTGAAACAAGATTGGATATTGAACATCCTACACAAGGATTTGCCATTAAAATAAAGGACGGTAGCGAAGGTGACCGTAAGGTTTTAAAGTCCGATAATAAGGGCAAAGGAACATGGCAACAGTTATTACAACCGAAGCAAGGTAATGATGCTGATTCTGATTTTGTGAGAAGTGCTGTCGGATCATCTGCAACACCTGGTGCAATAGATGGTGATGGAGTGCATCATATCGGTTTCCAGGTGCAAAAAACAGGTTGGTATGTGATGAAATCACGATTTTATTTTAAGGCTCAAGATCCAGTGAATTCTGTTGGCTATTATTGGATCTCCATTAATAATAATGCAACGGACATGGATGCCCCAGATATTCTTTATGAATATAGAAATTATGTCACTAATGTCGATGGCACAGAAGGTTCATCACCTCAAAGTGGTTCGTTAATTTATCTATCACAAGGAGTACAATACTACGTACATTATAAAACCAAGCATACGAGATATGCTGATACAGGAGAAAGACGATTTGTTTTCTTTTACGTTGAATAAAATTTCTCGATACACAACAACGACGTATGTCGTATTAAAACTCGTATTATAGTCTTACGTTCTTAAAAATGACCAAATTTTTCATTATTTTCACAACTGCATTATTTACAATTAGTAATGCACAAAATGTTGGTATAAACACCACCTCTCCCAAAATTACTTTAGATGTTACGGGACAACCAACAATTCCTACAATATTAGATGGCATTAGTGCCCCACGAATAACCGGTACACAATTACGAGCAAAAACATATACCAGCGAACAACTTGGTGCATTAGTTTTCGTGACTACGGCAGACACAGCGCCAGCTGGGCAAACAATTGATGTTAGAGCGAGCGGTTACTATTATTTTAATGGTACCAAATGGATACTTGTCAATTCAAATGCATCAGAACCTTGGTATAGTGCCTCCACAAGTACCGGTGCGACTTCAAATACAGAAAATATTTACCAAACAGGAAGAGTTGCTATTGGTGGTTCATCATTTAGCAATGGGGGCGCTCTAAATGTTACCGGAGGGCTTCGAGCCAGTTTGGGAAATCCAGGAAATGACGCGGCCAATGTTGGATATGCATTTGCTAGCGACGGAGACACGGGTATTTTCGCAAGCGGCGGAACCCCTTCAACTGGTAATACTTTAAAACTTACTGTTGATAATGTCGCAACAGCAAATGTTACAACAACAGGAGTTGGAATTGGTATATCAAACCCAGAAACACGTTTGGATTTAGTAAATACAGGTGGTTCAGCAATCAAGATTGTTGATGGTACCCAAGGAGACGGCAAGGTTTTGAAATCCTCACAATATGGAGTTGGAAGTTGGCAACAGATGCTGCGACCAAAACCTACAGTAGATAATGGAACCTATGTTATTGAAGCGAACGCTAATGGAATTGCTAATGCAAATGATGCTAACAATATTAAAAGAATATCGTTCAATGTTGCTCAACCTGGTTGGTATTCCATGAAATCTCGATTTTATATGCAAGCTCAGGATGCCCCGAATAATGAAGGTTTTTTTTGGATTGCCATCACTGATCATCCTACTGACATTAACGGTGGAGAGCTGATGTATGAATACCGTGCGTATGTCAATAAAATTGCAACGGCTGATGGTGCCTCACCGCCAAGTGGCACATTAATTTACTTACGTGCTGGAACGTACTATCTTTATTATAAAACTGTGAATACACGATACGCATCAACAGGTGAAAGACGTTTTGTTTTT
>JAYRQH010000291.1:0-1666 GCA_041910715.1 Bergeyella sp. | reverse complement strand
TCCCATGGCTAAAGAAATCCAAATTACCGACCAAATAGCCGCTTCACGATTGGAAATCACGTGACCTTTTTTATTTAAGACACCTAAGTCTAATACTAACATCGCTATGATGGTAATCGTAAAAGCCGTAATAATTCCTGGATGATCTATTAAATGATCAATTGCACCTGTTTTTAATGAAAATAGCATGGATTTAATTTAATTTTTCTGTTAATGCTTTGAAAACGGTTTTTGCGTCTTTGTTTTCGTATAAAATTTTGTAAACAGCGTCGATAATTGGAGTATCAGCACCGTATTCTTGGTTTAATTTGTAAGCACTTTTTACGGCATAATAGCCTTCAGCAATCATGCTCATTTCCATTTGTGCTGATTTTACGGTGTAGCCTTTTCCAATCATGTTTCCAAACATTCTATTTCGAGAAAATACCGAATATCCTGTAACCAATAAATCGCCTAAATAAGCCGAATTATTGATATTTCGTTTCATTTTATGCACTTTACGAATGAACTTTTTCATTTCGCGAATACCATTACTCATCAAAACCGCTTGGAAGTTATCGCCATAGCCTAAACCATGTGCAATTCCGGCTGCAATAGCGTAAATATTTTTTAAAACGGCTGCATATTCAGTTCCAATAATATCATCAGTAGTTTTGGCTTTGATGTAATGTGAACTTAGATTTTTTGCAACATATTTAGCTTTTTTCTTATCACTACACGCAATGGTTAGGTACGATAAACGTTCCATTGCTACTTCTTCTGCGTGACAAGGACCTGTAATTACCCCAATATTTTCAAATGGAATATCGTATTTAGTATGAAAATGTTCTCCAACGATTAAGCTCGATTCAGGAACAATTCCTTTAATAGCTGAAAAAATGATTTTTCCTTCCAAACTTTCAGTCAAACTCTCCAATTCTTTGCTTAAAAAAGCTGACGGAACTACAAAAATAACGTAATCAGCATAAGCAACAGCTTCGTTGATATCGTTGGTAAGTTTTAATTTATTGGTGTCAAACGCAACCGAACTCAAATAATTCGGGTTGTGTTTTTGATGTTTTAAATACTCAATAGCATAAGTACTTCGCATGTACCAAGCAATTTCGTCTTGATTTTCACAAAGCATTTTCGCAATTGCAGTAGCCCAACTCCCTCCTCCAATGACGGCAAATTTTGGCTTTTTTTCCATTTTACGATTTAATTTAGAACATCAAAAATAGGCATTTAAAAAGGATTTACAAAAAACGTTTGCGAAACTCTTTTTAATACAAAGGCACGAAGAAAAACTCCGCGCCTTTATTATGACGAATACGTATTTTTTAATAACTCATTTCTACAATTGCTCTCACTTTTTCTAAGGTGATGTTTTGCTTTTCACCCATGGCTTTCCAACCTCTTTCTTCGAAACGATTAACAATAAAATCGGCTGTTTTTTCGATGTTTTCAGCGTTTTCCGAAATTTTGGTTTTCATTCCCATTTTATGGAAGAATTCAACTGTTTTTTCAATCGCTTTTTCTGCAATTTCTTCGGTTGAATTGCCTTGAATATTCCAAACGCGTTGGCCGTATTGCGCTAATTTGTCTTTTTTCGTGTCGAACATTACGCGGTATAAATTTGGACCAATGATAGCCAACGTTCTCGCATGGTCAATTTCATATAAAGCGG
>JAYRQH010000290.1:0-3051 GCA_041910715.1 Bergeyella sp. | reverse complement strand
TTACCCTTTCTGAACTCGAAAAATTGATTCACGAAACGCAGCCTAAAATTATTGGTTTTTCAGTGCCGTTTCCAGGAAATTTGTATTCCGCTTTCCGTTGTGCACAACACATAAAAAAGCAGTATCCCAACATTAAAATCAGCATGGGCGGAGGCTTTCCAAATACCGAATTGAGGTCATTAAGTGATGTTCGCGTGTTCGAGTTCTTCGATTTTATTCCTTTGGATGATGGTGAAGCTCCCACGGAGCAGATTTTAAAATATGTCAATAACGATATTGAAATTTCGGATTTAAAGCGAACCTTTGTTCTACAAAATAACGAAGTTGTTTACATCAACAATCCCAAAATTAGAGATTATAAATTTAGTGAAGTAGGAACGCCCGATTATTCTGATTTGAAGCTGGATCGATACATTTCTGTAATTGAAGTTGTAAATCCGATGCACCGACTGTGGAGTGATGGGCGTTGGAACAAATTAACCATGGCGCACGGCTGCTATTGGGGGAAATGCACTTTTTGCGATATTTCTTTGGACTACATTAAGGTTTATGAACCTATTGCCGCGCAACAGATTGTGGATCGCATGGAGGAGCTAATATATGCCACCCAAAATACGGGTTTTCATTTTGTGGACGAAGCCGCACCACCTGCTTTGATGCGTGAAGTTGCTTTGGAGATTTTGCGAAGGAAACTAACGGTCACGTGGTGGACGAATATTCGGTTTGAGAAAAGTTTTACCTATGATTTATGCCGATTGCTAAAAGCTTCCGGATGTATTGCTGTTTCTGGTGGTTTGGAAGTGGCTTCGGATCGTTTATTAAAGCTGATTGATAAAGGCGTAACGGTAGATCAGGTGGCTTTAGTCAACCGAAATTTTACCGAGGCTGGGATTATGATTCATGCGTATTTGATGTACGGATTTCCAACACAGACGGTGCAAGAAACCATTGATAGCCTCGAAATGGTGCGTCAACTCTTTGAAATTGGGATTTTGCAATCGGGATTTTGGCATCAGTTTGCGATGACGGCTCACAGTCCGGTTGGTTTAAATCCGGAACAATACAATGTCATCAATCACAGTACAGAATTGGGAAGTTTTGCGAATAACGATATGGTTCACGAAGAAAAATCAGGTTTGGATCATTCGAAGTTTTCGTATGGCTTAAAGAAATCCTTATTCAACTACATGCACGGCGTTGGTTTTGACTTGCCACTCCAGGAATGGTTTGATTTTAAAGTTCCAAGAACCACCGTTCCGAAATTTCATATTGAAGATGTTCTCACTAACGAGTCAGTTTCAGATTATAAACCCAATCAAAAAATCGTTTGGCTTGGCGGTATTCCACAATCAAAACAAGAAACGAAGACCAAAAAAGGAAAAATCTACGAAAACACCTTACTGGAAATTCACACCAAGCAAGATGCTGTTGAAATCCGCTTAAATCAAGAGATTTCTGAGTGGTTGGTCGATTTTATAAAAAAGCTGAAAGAAAGTCCGAAAGCACTTACCTATCAGCAAATGAAAACCGATTTCGAAACGTCTTTAGAGATGGATTTTGGGGTATTCATTCATTCAAAACCTGCAGAACGCATTAAAGAAGTTGCGCTGTTGATTTTGTAGAATAACATCAGATCTACAGTTAAAGAAAGCGAGAAAGACTCATGATCAATAGAAGTTTTATTTTAAAACTTAAAAATTAGGATTCCACGGTTTTTCTTTCTCCAATTTGCTGTCTCCACATCGCGTAGTACAAGCCATTTTCGGCAAGAAGTTCATCGTGCGAGCCCGTTTCTATAATTTGACCGCGTTCCAAAACATAAATTCGGTCGGCATGCATAATTGTACTCAATCGGTGAGCAATCAGCACCGTAATTTGTTCTTTATTTTTAGAAATATCCTTTATGGTAGCCGTAATCGCTTCTTCGGTAATACTGTCTAATGCGGAAGTAGCTTCATCAAAAATCAACAAATGCGGTTTTCGTAATAAGGCTCTGGCAATGGCAATACGTTGTTTTTCACCACCACTCAATTTTAGCCCACCCTCGCCTATTACGGTATTTATACCATGTTCAGCACGCTCCAAAAGCGCGGTACAACTAGATTTTTGCAATGCTATTTGAAGGTCTTGCTCGGTCGCGTTCGGATTCACAAAAAGTAAATTTTCTTTGATTGTCCCAGAGAAAAGCTGCGTGTCTTGCGTAACGAAACCAATTTGATTTCGCAACTCGTCAAAATCAAACTCCTTTCCATTAATATCGTTGTAATAGATAGTGCCCTCTTGCGGACGGTACAAGCCTACCAAAAGTTTCACCAAAGTGCTTTTTCCCGATCCACTTGGCCCTACAAACGCGATGGTTTCGCCATTTTTAACATCGAATGAAATTCCATTTAGTGCTTTATATTGCGCCGATTGATGTTTGAACGACACTTTTTCGAAACGCAAATCCTCGATATTTCCTATATGTTTCGGATGTTGTGGCTTTTCCTCAGCCGGCTTCTTCATGAGATTATCAAAATTATTCAGTGATGCTTCGGCTTCACGGTACGAAATGATGATGTTGCCAATCTCCTGCATCGGTCCGAAAATAAAAAAACCATAAAACATAAGTGACAAATACTGACCTGGCGTGACAATATTTTTGAATATCAAAAGTAGCAGAGTAAACGTGATTACTTGCTGAAGAAAATTAACCAAAGTCCCTTGTACAAAACTCAAAGACCGAATGCTCTTTACTTTTTTTAATTCTAAACCTAAGATTTTGTATGTATTATTATTTAACCGATTAACTTCTTGACTGGTTAAGCCCAAACTTTTGACAATTTCAATATTTCGTAAACTTTCGGTGGTACTTCCAGCCAAAGCAGTCGTTTCGGAAACAATATTTTTCTGAATTTTTTTGATACGCTTACTTAGCAAATTTGTAACGAAAGCAATAAAGAAAATCCCCACAATATACACCGGCATAATCGACCAATGTAGACGTAGCGCATAGACGGACACAAAGATGATGCTTACCAAAATACCGAAGAAAATATTAACAAAACTGGT
>JAYRQH010000289.1:0-1929 GCA_041910715.1 Bergeyella sp. | reverse complement strand
GCCCCCAAGAATTGATATAATCAACATAGGTATGATTATCCTCGTCCGTTAAATAAGCGCCTTTAGCCGACTTCATGAAAACAGGAATGCCACCTACTGATTTGAATGCTCGCACTGGAGAATTTACTCCTCCTGGGATATACTTTTTCGCTTCGTCAAACAAAGCACTGCTTCTTTGATATCTCATAAAAATTGAATTCTTATTTATATTTGAAAAATGCGCCTTAAGGCGCATTAGGTATCTTAAGATTTAGGTCTTTTTTGTTGTAAATATACCAACTGCCCTACTTGCAGTTTGTCGCGGGCATCCATCCTATTTTTTGCTAAAAGTTTGGAAAGCTTGATGCCAAATTTTTGCGAAATATCATACATATTCTCTCCTGCTTTCGTTTTGTAAGTAGCAACATTTCCTTCGCTTCCTTTTGATTCGAGAAATACGATATCATTTGTCTGCAGCAGATCTGTGCTCGATTCGTTGTACTTCATTAATCTTTTTTCGTTGATTCCGAATTTTTTAGCTAGAAAAGCCATATTCGTTGTTGCAGGAATTACCACATACTTACGACCGCCATTTGGGTGATTTTTCACCAACATAGTTTCCAAAAGTTCCGAAGAGGATTTGGAAGTATTTTTGGCAATCGCCTTAGCAGGCGCAGAAATTTGAGGCTTCACCTCTCGTACAACTTCTGGAGTTGATTTTGAAGGCTTATAATCCGAACCTAAACTTGCTAAATAAGCTTTGTCGTTTTTAAGATCGGGATATAATTTTACCATGGTTGCAAGCAAATCTGCACTTGAAGAATTATCGAACTCGTACAAACGGTGTTTCTCAATCTTGCTAATTAAGATATAGGCATATTTCGGATTGGTTGCATAACCGGCTTTCTTTAATCCATGAGCCCACCCTTTATAATCCTTTATATCGAGTGTAAATAAATTGACATAAAACTTTCGGAATGCTAAGAATTTTGAATGATCTTCGTATGAATCACGCGGACTGTCATACACTCGAAAACACTCGTTTGGTGCATCATCGGTATGTTTCATCGACTTGCCGGTCCACTCTTCCTTACATTTAATACCAAAGTGGTTATTTCCTTCCTTTGCCAAGCGACTTTGCCCTCCACCTGTTTCCAAAATACCCTGAGCTAACGTAATAGACGCCGGAATTTTGTACTTTTCCATCTCTTCAACTGCATATTTTGCAAAACGTTGGATATACTGTTCTTCGGTATTCCAAGTCTGTGCTGGCATTTTTACTAAAATTAAAAGGCTTGCGATCGCTAACAGTCTTTTCATTTTATTGGTTTTGTATTGGTCTTTTATTTTTACTTATTAAATTAGCATTCATCCCTTCAATAGCCTGCAAGCCGCCGGTGTGAAATGCTAAAATTCTACTACCTACAGGAAAATAGTCTTCATCAATTAACCGAAAAATGGTTTGCATCATTTTCCCAGTGTAGATCGGATCTAATGGAATGGTATATTTCTCGTAAAAATCATTGATAAAATCCACCAATTCCTCCGTAATTTTTGCATAGCCTCGTCCCGCGGCATCCACAAATGTTATATTTTGTCGGGAACTCCAATCTCGCACTTTCCCCGTAACCGACTCATCTCTCACCACTTGAAAACCCAAAATCTTTTGATGATTTTCGGCAAAAAGTGAAAGTCCAGCTACCGTGCCTCCCGTGCCTACTGCGGTGCAAAGATAATCAAAATCTTTTGTACGATTATCGAGCATCATCTTAATTCCCTGTACCGCCAACTCATTAGAACCTCCTTCTGGAATCATGAGTGCGTCAGGGTATTGCTTTTTAAAATTTTTTGTTAAAACATCTTTCGCTCGATAGTTTTCTCTTGAAACAAAATGAAACACCATTCCCATTTCCGAAGCATTCCGTAGTGTGGCATTTTCTGACCAACTGG
>JAYRQH010000288.1:0-12127 GCA_041910715.1 Bergeyella sp. | reverse complement strand
TTGTTCTTTGGTATTACAGGAAACCGCAACACCGAGAAGCAGTGCACTGGAAATAATGCTGATAATTGACTTTCTCATATTTTTTGCTTTTTTGATGCTACTAAAGCTAAGAAAATAATTCAATTTCAACATCACTACATTTTAGTTGAGAAGCTTCCCAAAGAATGATTTGATATTGAAAAAATACTGTACTTGTGTTCCATCGGGTTTTTCGACCGTTAAGATATCGTAAGGTGTTCCTTTGTGATGAACCAGCGACTGTTTTTTCACTTTACATCCGCTACAGTTCTTTTTTACAAAATGATATTCTTCACTCACATCATTTACTTTTATCGCATTTTCATAGTTGTTTGCCTGTGTGGTTTGGTTCGATACTTTTCGGGTATCCGTAAATTCATACGAATCAGTGTTCATTTCAAGACTTATTTTTTCAGCTTTAAAGTGTACTTGATTTTTATTCAGAACTTTGTAGGTGTAAATATCCGTGAGGTTCGATTCGTTGTGATGCTCATAAAATTTTCCCTTTTCGATCCACCAAATTCCTGTTTCTTGCCACGATTGGTATTCTCCATTCTTGTCTACTTCAAAGTTCAGAATAAAGGTTCCCGCATCTAATCTAGTCATTTCCCAAGTTTTGGTAGTGCCTTCAAATTGTTTGTCTGTTTCACTTCCTGTCCAGCTGCCAATGATTCTCGGATCTATTTTCTTGCCATTATCCAACGTGATGAGATGGGCGCTGTGGCATGAGGTACTGAAAATGAAGATGACACACGCTAAAAGATAGAGGTAATTTTTCATAGTGTAGAAATTTTGTTAATTCGTAACAAATAACTCGTTACTTTACATTTTTAAAGATGATGTAACTAAAAGCTACTTTAAAAGTAGGTGAGACCGCTGCTTTTTGATATTCAAAATCATTCAAGATACCAAGGCCTATGTGCGTATTGATAAGGAATCGACTTCCCAGATTTCGTTGCAGTCCCCAATGGATTTCGGTAAGTAAACTCCGGTTAAGTATGGAATATGCTCTTCCATCTCCAAAACTATACTTGGTTTGTAACCCAATGTAATTTGCCGAATTATTTTGAGTGTCTTTGCCCTTGGCAACCCGTTTAGCAAAGTTATACAGATACTTCAGTTCCGATTTGAGGAAAGGCGTAGGTGACGACAAGTCCCAATCATAGCTGTTGCTGTTTCCGTTGGTAGACATTCCCATTCCTAAACCAAAACTGTTTTCCCATACAAATTCGTTGGACAGAGCCCACTCATAACTCACCTCGGGACCGTGAAATGCGAGACTCACTTTTCCTAAGTTTTCTGTCTGATTGCTACTTTCTGTAGATTGAGCTGATATAATGCTGGTTGCTCCAAGGAACATAAGTCCTAAAATTTTTTGATACATTTTCATAGAATTTTGTTTTTTATATTTTGTGATGGCCAAGAAAACACTTGAACACCAGGTGAGTACTGTACAGAATGTAGTGCGTTTTCTTTTAAATGGATGCTTCCCAAGCAATAATTTAGTTCGAGTTGTAGCATGTCAACGTTGTGTAAAACCCACTCAGGATGGTGGATTTCATACCGATAAAAACTAGATTTCTTCTCTACATACAAGCAGTAGCGCTCGGTAATCCAACGTTCTAAAGCATTTTTATGTTGTATTTTTTCTCCAATGCTGAATTCTGCGTTCAGTCTAAAATTTTTTGTCACATTAAGATTAGAATACGAATTCGCCTTGCGCATAATTTTGGAAAGACTGTAGGGAAGACCCGAGATGGTTTTAGAAACCCAAGTAGAAAAAGGTTTCTCAGCTTCAATACTTAGAAAATAAACGCCTTCTTTTCCGTCGTTTTTTATATACGTTCGAACATTTATTTCTCTGAACGTTGAAACAAAATGCCAGTGCGGTAGATACCGTGGTCGTATTTTTTCCATTTGGAATGCAACGATGGATACATAAAATTTTCCTTGGAAATCATCCAACTCCAACTCTGAAGGCACTAAGGCCCGTAAATCTTCAAAGTCTACCTCAAAATGCAGAAAAAGCGCATCGTTCCACTCCTGGTAGAATTGCCATTTTCCGCTCGGCAGGCGCCAAGGACGGTGGTTTTGCAGTAAAAGTAAATCGGATATTCGCAACATAAAATGACTATCAACTATGATTACGACGATCTTTTTTTGAGTTCTTCTTTGATTTTGCCAAGATTATGGAAATTCAGCAGCCAAATAGGGATCATCGTTATGGGGATAATTAGGATTGGCGAAAAGCCTGTATTTATGGTGATATACACGCCCAAGGCTAAAAGTATAATTGAAGCTCCAAGTAAAAAACCGAGCAAAATACCGATCATTTTTCTCGATTTTTCAAGATCTTCGGTACTCATGTTTTCTACGGATTTTTGTTTCATGGGTGAGAATATTTTAGCCTTATTTTCAAGACTTTAATATACTACTTTTCGTAAATAAAAATCTTGCAAATCGTGATATTTGCAAGATCAATTTTATTTTTCGGGGTCATCTGCTAGAAAAGCGTCAACTTACGCGCGCAGTTCTGAAATTATTTTCTTGTAATAGCATAATAGATTACGTATAACCAGCTAAAGATTCCATGTAAAATTGCCAATAAAATCGATTTGTTCCGATCCCAAGAAAGTACGATTGCCAATACTGACCCGAAACCAATTCCGTTTTTAATAATGACTCTAGAGCTGTTTTCAACTGCGTTTGTGCCCGTTTGGGATTGAGCAAATACTAATACTGAAGTCAATAAAAATACTAGGATAAAAGATGTTTTTAATTTCATTTTTATGTTTAATAAACAACGAAGATATAGAAAAGAACTTCGTTCGGTTTTATATAATTTTCTTTTTCTTGTACCATTGTACGATATTGATCATGATTATGAAAATACATACGATATTGGGCCACATGAAAATGATCCAAGCATCGGGTTCCTCCATTTTTAAAAACCAATCCCAAGTCATTCCACTATTGGCTAGTGTTATGAACAGAGCAAAACCAACAATTCCGACGACTGCCAAAGAAATTTTTACGAGATGCTTTTTCTGAAATTTCGGAATTAGTGCCAGAACTAATGCTGCATAACCGCACATACCCATCAAAACACTAATGATGACTTTTAATGAGGAAGTCTCTTTAAAAATACTGGAAAAATTATCAACAAGCAGCAGACCTGCAATAATCAGAAGATAGGTTGCGGGCAGAAGTCCAGACAGGATGAATAGGGTATAGATTACTTTTTTCATAGGCGGTTCTTAGGTTCACTGGATATAATCGTTAAACGAATATCGCAAAAAAAACTTCCACCCGAAGGATGGAAGTGCTTAATTTATTTTTTCTCAGGAATTCTACTTAAAATATTTTTTAAATAATCCCAGAATTTTTGTGCAGAAGAGATGCTGGTGCGCTCGTCAGGAGAATGCGCCCCACGAATTGTGGGTCCAAAACTTACCATTTCCATTTTTGGATAATGCGATCCGATAATTCCACATTCTAAACCAGCGTGACACGCTACGACATGAGGTTTTGATCCGAATTTTTCGGTATACAGTTTTTCTAAAATCGTTACAATTTCCGAGCCTGGAAGAGGTTTCCATCCTGGGTAAGCACCACTATATTCGACGTCCATTCCTGCTAACTCGAAAACAGCGCGCAATTGCCCAGCTACATCGTCTTTTGAGGAGTCAACCGAGGACCGCGAAAGATTTAAAATCTTTAATGAACCGTCTTTCAATTCAACGCGCGCAACATTGTTTGATGCTTCTACCAAATCGGCAACGTCAGGCGACATGCGGTATACACCGTTATGAGCGGCTTTTAGCGCGTAGATTATTTTTTTAGAGTCACCAGC
This sequence comes from Bergeyella sp., assembly GCA_041910715.1. Lineage (GTDB taxonomy): Bacteria > Bacteroidota > Bacteroidia > Flavobacteriales > Weeksellaceae > JAFAFC01. Next base: position 8,256 of record JAYRQH010000288.1, on the reverse strand, counting down.
AGAAAGACCTTGATTTGAATCTTCGCTTTTTTCTATCTGAATACTTAAATCTTTTTCTACAGAGGCAAATTCAATTAGAATTTCCTCTTTTAAAGCGTTTGCAACGTTCAAAAATTCGTCAGCATTAGTAACTGCGAACACCGCTTTTCCTTCTCTTGGAATAGCATTCCTCAAACCACCACTGTCAATAGATAGCAACTGTATATCTTGTGTTTGATTCGCGGCAAAAAGTAATCGACCCATTAAAACATTAGCATTTCCAAAGCCTTTATGAATATCCATTCCCGAATGCCCGCCTTGCAAACCTTTTATAGTAATAGAATATACGTCTCCCTGAACTGCTTGCACGGTGTATTTCTGAGAAGCAGTAACATCCACCCCGCCAGCACAACCAATATCGATTTCGTCATCTTCTTCGGTATCCAGGTTGAGCAAAATTTCACCTTGTAGCAAATTAGGCTGTAAATTTAAGGCACCCGTCATACCCGTTTCTTCATCAATCGTGAAAAGTGCTTCCAATGCTGGATGCGGAATGTCGGACGATTCTAAAATAGATATAATAGCTGCCACACCAAGGCCATTATCGGCACCCAATGTCGTTCCTTTAGCCTTTACCCAGTCGCCATCCACAAACATATCAATTCCTTGGGTATCAAAATCAAAATCAACATCGTTGTTTTTTTGACAAACCATATCCAGGTGAGACTGAAGTACAATGGGCTTACGGTTTTCCATTCCAGATGTTGCCGGTTTTCTAATAATAACGTTTCCTACTTGGTCAACGATTGTCTCAAGGTTTAATGACTCACCAAAGTTTTTGATAAACTGAATTACTTTTTCCTCTTTTTTGGAAGGTCTCGGCACCGAGTTCAATGCTGCAAAGTTTTTCCAAAGTATTTGAGGTTCTATATTTTGTAAACTCATAGAATTTTGTTTTTCCAAATTTACAAAATAAAATGCGCCTAATGTATTTATTTACGCCATATTTTGGTAGTTCATACTACGTGTCGATTCTGATAAAGCGGTCTTGGAAGGGGCAATTGTTTAGTGTAATACATACCTATTTTAGCCTAATTAAAATAAAGAATTAGCAGTATCTTTGCTCCCATGGATTACCCAAGTAAAGTTTTGTCCAAGGCAGTTGAAGAAATCTCAGGATTGCCTGGGATCGGCCGAAAATCCGCGTTGCGATTGGCCTTATACCTTCTTCGTCAACCGGATAGCCAAGCCCTTGCCCTTGCTGATTCTTTAGAAAAACTGGTAAAAGATATTCAGTATTGTAAAGAATGTCATAATTTTTCGGATTCCGAAATCTGCGATATTTGTGCCAGCAGCAACCGAAGTTCCGAATTGTTATGTGTTGTTGAGGACGTCCGTGACGTGATGGCGATCGAAAATACGGGTAAATTTCAGGGTAAATATGTTGTTTTGGGAGGTAAAATTTCGCCCATGGAAGGGGTAGGGCCAAGCCAATTGAAAATTTCTGCCGTAGAGTCTAAATTGGAGTCAGGAGAAATAAAGGAAGTTATTTTTGCACTAAGCGCAACAATGGAGGGCGATACGACTGCATACTATATCTACAAAAAGTTAAAGCATTTCGCCGTGCAATTTTCGAGCATTGCGCGAGGAATTTCGGTAGGAGACGAGTTGGAATATGCGGACGAAATATCGCTGGGAAGATCGATTATTAACCGGTCTCCTTATTCCGAAAGAAGTTAATAAGATCATGGAACTCAGCATTGTCATTCTTCACTATCAAGTTACGGATGTTTTGCGAAGCTGTTTGCAATCAATTGATCATTTTGTAAACGATGTTTCGTATGAAGTTTTGGTTGTCGATAATGCATCACCTGATGATTCTTGGAAGGTTTTAATAAACGAGTTTCCGAACGTTCATTTCATCGCAAATGCTGAAAATTTGGGTTTTGCTAAAGGAAATAATGTAGGCATAAAAAAAGCGCAGGGTGATTATCTCTTGCTTCTCAATCCCGATACCGAATTTGAATCGGATGATTTGAGAAAAGTTCTGGATTTTGCAAAGTCAAAATCTGATTTTGGATGCTTGGGAGTTCGGATGCATGATGCGCAAGGGCGGTTTCTTCCTGAAAGTAAGCGCTCGATCCCGAATATCATAAATTCATTTGAGAAATTGTTTTTCAAATTGGGTTTTGCTGAATCTAAATCCTATTACCGAAATGATATCCAAGAGCGTGACGTCGCGTCTGTAGAGGTGGTTACTGGGGCCTTTCTGCTTTGTAAAAAAGATCGGTACTGGGAAGTCGGAGGGCTGGATGAAGCTTATTTTATGTATGGTGAGGATATCGATTTATGTTATTCATTTATCCGCCACGGCTATCGCAATTGGTATTATGGTGCTTTTTCTATTTTGCACTTAAAAGGGGAAAGTACGGTGAAAAATGAGCTTTATCTGCAGCATTTTTATGGAGCAATGGAAATTTTTATTGATAAGCATTACGCCCACAAAAAAAACCAGCATCGATTTTTATGTTTTGGTTTACGGCTGAAGCATTTTCTTGAAAAACGAAAATTAAAATAAATATATAAACATAAAAAAAAGAGAACCCATCAGGCTCTCTTTTATACTTTTTCAGCAAAAATACTATTTTGTAGTTGCTGGCGTATTTGTAGGTACGTTTGTAGGAGTACTTGTTGGTGCCTCTGTTTTGGCTGGCGCTTGTACTTTCGGTACCGACTGTACAGGGCTTGCCGTAAGAACCACACTTAAAATAATCACAACAACTACAGAAACTCCTAAAGTCCAGGTCGCTTTTTCCATGAAATCGTTGGTTCTCTGAACACCGAACTGTGCAGAAGATGCACCTCCGAATGTGGATGAAAGACCTCCACCTTTTGGGTTTTGAGCCATAATGACGATAATTAGTAAGATACACAAGATCATTACTACCACCATTAAAATTGTAAATATAGCACTCATCGTATTATTGTAAATTTTGAAGGGCAAATGTACTCTTTTTTGATTAAAATACAAAGTGAGTACAGATAAATTAAAGAAAAAAACAGCAACTGAGGTTGCTGTTTTTATATTCACAAAAATTACTGCTTATTTAAAGTCGCCATCTGTTGCTTTGTTGAGTTCTATCGAGTTTACTTTAAACACCAACTCCATAGGTCCCATTGCTTGGGTAATGCTGTGCGGGAATTTTACTCCTGACACTTCTTTGTAATCTCCCAATTTTACATTCACTGTTTGTCCTTGTGCGGTCATTTGAGTTCCCACTTTCAGGCCTGTTTTTTTACTGTAATAATGGTTGGAGCTTCCAATCTTCACAACATAACAATCTTCACCATTAAATTCTTCGCTTCCGATTACTTTTGCATTTGGATTTTTTGCAAAACTTAGCTCTGGAATCGCAATTGTTGAATTTAAAAATTCTGCTTTCATATCTTCTGGCAAAGGCATTGTTTGACCTTGCATAACCATTCCCCCATTTTTACCATCAAAGAAAATCTTCTGCATCACATTTCCCCCCATAGCAACTTCTGTTAGTCGTTTTCCGCCGTTTGCTTCGATTGTTTTAAGATCCAACTGCATTCCTTGAATGCTTCCAGTTGCTTTTGTCGTTATCGACGTAATCTTTTCTAAAGCTGCTTTTCCACCGATTGCATTGATGTATTTGTCCATAACACCAGATACTGACACTGAAGCGTCCACTTTTTGTGCTGCAGGCTTTGACGCAGGATTCGCATTCGTGTCATAGTACTTCACAGGGTATCCCAGTTTCTCTAAGCCATCCGCAATTTCAGCTGCTTTACCAGCAACGAAGATGCGGGATTGATTTGGTTTGATAAATGATTTTACCGCATTCGAGATATCAGCCGCGCTCACGGCATCAATTGATTTAAGATAATCGGTAAAGAAATTATCTGGTAAATCCTGTGTTTTTTGACTTAGGGCAAAACGAGCAATCGTTGCAGGACTTTCTAAAGATCGAATAAAATCACCTTTCAACTTGGCTTTAGCACTTGATAATTCTTCAGGTTTTACGGTATTAATTGCTTTCAGCTCATTCATAAATTCCGTCACCGCTTTATCGGTAACTTCGTTACGTACGCTGGCATTTGCAGCAAAAGTTGGTCCGTATTTACCTGTGTTTAAAGCAGAGTAGGCACCGTAGGTAAATGCGTTTTTCTCTCGAAGATTCATGAATAGTCGAGCCTCGCTACCACCTCCAAGGATGTAGTTTGCGATAACGGCAGGGAAGTATTGTTTATTATTCATGGTAAGATCGGTGACATTACCCACGTTAACAACGGATTGCACAGCATTCGGTACATCTACTACATTAATTTCAGTAGCAGACAGGGTAGCAGCAGGCTCCAACTTACCAAATTTGACGTCGGATTTTTTCCATGCAGAAAAGTCGCGCTCTACTTGTTTTTTAACGTCGTCAAACTTAACATCACCTACAATGACAAGATACGCATTGTTTGGTGCATAATATTTTTTGTAAAAATCTACAACATCAGCGAGTTGAACATTTTTGATGGTTTCTGCGGTATTAAACTCGCCACGAGACGTGTTTTTTCCGTAGGTAACGGCTCTGTTAATCTTGCTGGCGATACTGCTCGCGCTCTTTTCATCCGCTTTGAGACCTTCAATCATTCGTTCTTTAGACTTATTGATCTCATCCACATCGAAACGCGGATTGATTATCGCATCAGCCATCATCGATAATACTTCTGGGTAGTATTTTGATAACGAATTAGCAGACGCTCCCGCAGCTGAAAAATCGAGATTTGCTCCCAAGAAATCCACTTTCTTATTGAAATCGTCCTTGGTCACTTTGCTTGTTCCTTCGCCTAACTGTCCAGCCATAATTTGGCTCACCCCAGCTTTTGTACCTTCAAAAACAGGCGGTCTGTCGATAGTAAGCGTTGTGCTTACGCGCGGCAGCTTTGTGTTTTCTACCACCATTACTGTTAACCCATTTTTTAAAGAAAAACTCTTCGGCTTGGTGATGTTGATGGTTGGCGTAGGACCAGGTTTTGGCATCTGGTCTACATTAATGCTTTGTGCGCTTAGCATTCCTGAAAATAAGAATGCCGCTGCAATATATTTAAATTGGTATTTCATAAGGCTTTATTTTTTTTCAGGTAAATAATTCAACTCAACTCTTTGGTTTGTGTTTAGGTATTTCTTTGCTGCATTCAGCAGATCTTGTCTTGTAATCGATCGGTAGATTTCTAGCTCTTTATTAATTAGGTTTGTGTCTCCCATCAACATATAGTTATGAGCTAATGAGTGTGCAATACCTTGTATAGAAGAGTTGGAGTTCACAAAATTATTCTCAAACTGGTTGAGTAGTTTTTGATAATCTTCTTCTGAAATTAAAGTGGTTTGCAGTTTTGCGATTTCTGCATCAATATCTTTTTCTAAAACTTCCTTAGTAGTAGTGCCCATTGGGATCGCAAAAAATGCAAAAATTCCATAGTCTTCAAGACCTTGGTTGAATGCCGCAACTTCTAAAGCTTTTTTCTCCTTATCAACTAGTTTTTTGTATAAAACCGATGATTTTCCACCACTTAAATAGGTTGAAATCATATCCAATGTGTATGCGTCTTTCTCTTTTGCTCCTGGCGTTCGGTAAGCGAATACGTACGCAGGAAGTTGGATGTTTTTATCGTATGCGGTAACTTCTTTGGTTTGAGTAATGGGTGCATCTTTAGGGAAGCTTTTAGGGGTAACCGTTCCTTTTGGGATACTTCCATAATATTCTTGAATCCACTTTTTGGTCTGATCTTTTTTGATATCACCAGCAACTACCAAAACAGCATTGTTCGGCACATAGTATTTTTTATAGAAATCGCGGAATTCCTGGAGCTGTGCTGCATTGAGATCATCCATAGACCCGATTGTTGACCAATTGTACGGATGTTTGGTGAACAGATTTTTCTGTACTTCCGTGAACAGATTTCCGTACGGCTGGTTGTCCATACGCAGTCTTTTTTCTTCTTTAACAACTTCTCTCTGGGTATCCACACCAATTTGGTTGATATCTCCCGATTTCATTCGCTCGGATTCCATCCAAAGTCCAAGTTGTTCGTTATTGGAAGGGAATGTTTCGTAATAATATGTACGGTCATTGGTGGTATTGGCATTGTTCGACCCTCCATTAGAAGAAACAATTTTAAACCATTCTCCTCTTTTGATATTTTTGGTGCCTTCAAAAAGCAGGTGTTCAAAAAAATGGGCAAAGCCCGTTCTACCTACAACCTCGTCTTTTGCACCTACATGGTACATGACCCCAGTTGTAACCACGGGAGCCGAGTTGTCTTGATGCAAAATAACATGCAGACCGTTAGGCAGCGTGTATTCTTCAAAATCAATTTTTTGTGCTTGAAGCGTCAGTCCGAAAAAGGCCGCTGCAGCAACGCTAAGAAATCTTTTTTTCATATTGGTTAAACTATTTTTCTATCCCATTAGTTGATGTTAAGTGAAAAATGTTACACTTTTAATCGCCTTTTTTACATTTTTATGCATCCAGAATATGGGTATACAACAATTTGAATTCTGTAGTGAAAGATGTACTTTTGTAGTTCTAAATTTTTCGAAGCATGATGGATTATTTGAAAGGACTGAACGAATCTCAATACGAAGCGGTTACTACCTTGCAAGGGCCTCTAATGGTGCTTGCCGGTGCGGGCTCTGGGAAAACCCGCGTTCTTACCATGCGTATTGCCCATTTGATAACGAATGGTGTTGATCCTTTCAATATTTTAGCTTTAACATTTACCAACAAAGCAGCACGCGAAATGAAAGACCGTATTGCTCGAGTTGTTGGAGACTCCAATGCCAAAAGCTTATGGATGGGGACATTCCACTCCGTTTTTGCGCGAATTTTACGTAGCGAAGGTCATTATTTAGGCTATCCTTCTAATTTTACAATTTACGACACCCAAGATGCTCTGAATGTTTTAAAAAAAGCGATGAAGGAACTGAATGTGGATCAGGATATCTACAAACCCAAAAAAGTACTTTCCCGAATTTCCACGTATAAGAACAATTTAATCACTGTAAAAGCCTATTACAATAATCCTGAGCTCATCGAATCCGACGAACGTGCCAACATGAAGCACATGGGCGCAATTTATCAAAAATACGTAGAAGCATGCTTCAAAAATGGAGCGATGGATTTTGATGATTTATTATTAAAAACCAATGAATTGCTTACTCGTTTTCCAGAAGTTTTAGCTAAATATCAGGATCGTTTTCGCTACATCCTCGTCGATGAGTATCAAGATACCAATCATTCCCAGTATCTTATTGTAAAAGCGTTGGCTTCGAAATTTGAAAACATTTGTGTTGTGGGCGACGACGCGCAATCGATTTATTCGTTTCGAGGTGCCAATATTTACAACATCCTGAATTTCAAAAAAGATTATCCCGATGCGGTAACGGTTTCGTTGGAACAAAATTACCGTTCAACCCAAACTATTGTAGATGCAGCAAACGTGGTAATAGCCCGCAATACGCAGCAATTTAAAAAGAATGTCTTCAGTGATAATGAGGTGGGCGAAAAAATAAAAGTATACCGTGCTCTTTCGGACGCTGATGAAGCAAGTTTTGTCGCGTCCAACATTTGGGAATTGCATAATACCGAACAAAAGAAATTTAACGATTTTGCGATTTTGTATCGTACCAACTCGCAAACTCGTGCTTTTGAAGATTCGTTGCGCAAAAAGAATATTCCCTACCGAGTTTATGGAGGGTTATCGTTTTATCAGAGAAAAGAGGTAAAAGATTTGGTTGCCTACCTACGTCTTTTGGTCAATGAAAATGATTCTGAAGCCTTATTGCGTGTGATCAATTATCCAACACGAGGTATTGGCGAGACTACGCAGAATAAACTCATAGTTTTTGCTGATGCCCAAGGCTTACCTTTAGCTCAAATACTCGATAATATTGGGTTCTATGCACCACAACTTGGTTTTAATAATGGAGTTATCACCAAATTATCGGATTTTTGGTCGATGATAAAGGCATTCCAGGTAATGCTAAAAACTGAAAATGCCTATACTGTAGCAATGGAAGTCGCGAAACGCAGTGGATTGATTAAGTTTTTAAAAGACGATCAAACACCCGAAGGAATCTCTCGAGTGGAAAACGTGCAGGAATTGATGAATTCCATGCAGGGATTTATTGAGGAGCAACAGCAATTGGAAGATGGTGATGCCTCACTTTCTAATTTCTTAGGAAATATCGCTTTAACAACC
>JAYRQH010000287.1:0-1953 GCA_041910715.1 Bergeyella sp. | reverse complement strand
TTGCGAATGGACAACAGATTCGATTTGTGCATTTTTAATAAACTGGAAACGAACAGGTTTCCATATTCCAGCCGTTACAAAGCGCGGACCCCAATCCCAACCAAACTGATACTGTGCTTTTCGTGCAAAGACACGTTCGCCTTCGGGCAATTCATACGGAAGTTTTTTAGCTGCCTCTTTTCCTTTTTTTACAGCCGATTCAAACTGCACTTCCAATACATTCGTTCCTATTCGTAATTGAGATTTTATTTCCTTTTGCCACGTTCGGAACATATTATCAGCAGAAATGATTTTCTTACCGTTGAGATATACGGTTGCAAAAGTGTCCAAACCTTCGAAGATCAGTTTCACGGCATCATTTTCAAAATCAGATTTAGATATGTGAAACTGGGTTTTATAACTCCAATTTTCATTCTCAATCCATTGAATTTTTTGTTCATTATCCGAATAAAAGGGATCAGGGATTTGCTTATTTCGGAAAAGATCGGTGTGTACAGTTCCGGGAACAGAAGCGGGGAAGTTTTTCGTCGTTCCCTCTTGCTGAAACGTCCATTTTTCATCTCCAAGGTTTCGGCTTTTTACCTGACTCAAGAGAAAGATGGAAAAAAATAGGAGTATCACTAAGAGAAAACGTTCTCGAATCATTCTTCAATGGATTTTTTTATATTTTTTATTTCAGAAACATTCACAAAACTTTCATAAGGTAAGATCGCGGAAGAATGATAACGTGTTCCTTTTGTTACGTGCATAAGTTCGAGAATATTAGAAGAGCGAACACCTCCGCCAATTAAAATTTTAATTCGATCATCAAAATCAGTGATTAGTTTAGACAAAGTGTCTTTTCCCTCGACAGCGGTAGATTTTCCACCCGAGGTAAGAACTTCCTTAAAACCCAACTTAATTAAGGATTTTGTTGCTTCAAAAATCTCGGGAGTACGGTCAATCGCACGATGAAAAACAGCGGTTTTATCGCCCACCAAATCCACCAAAATTTGATTTTTTTCTTGATCTATAAATTGATTATGCGTTAATATACCAAAGACAAACCCATCGGCACCTGCATTTTTAAATTGAAGGATGTCATGTTGCATTTCACGAAACTCACTGTCATTGTAAAAGAATGGGCCACCGCTGGGGCGAATCATCACATGAATGGGTTTGTCATATTTACTTCGTAGATAACGAAATTCCTCGATATTCGGCGTTGTGCCTCCAGAAGCTACATCAGCACAGAACTCGATACGATCGGCTACAGATTGCAGGGCAAGTTCTGCAGAGGTTATTTCGAAACAGGCTATTTCTAACATTAAATTAAATTTTTAGAAGCGATTAGTTTATTGGTTTGATTGTCATGAACCGCGTAATTAAATCCTTTTTGCAGGCAAAATGCTCCATATTCTCCCTGCTTATTGAGTGCGATAAAGCCAATTTGTATATCCTTCGGATCTTTTTCTCTCTGGATGATAAATTTATGAATTCTTCGTACCGCTTCCTCACAGGCGCTTTGCGGACTCTTACCTTGGCGCATCAGTTCAACAACCAAATGGGTTCCGCATGTTCTAATGACTTCCTCGCCATGGCCTGTGGCTGTTGCAGCGCCTACTTCATTATCCACATACAAACCGGCTCCAATAATGGGTGAGTCGCCCACACGACCATGCATTTTAAACGCCATACCACTCGTAGTACAAGCTCCCGATAAATTTCCCTGTTCATCTAAAGCGATCATGCCTATGGTATCGTGATTCTCGATGTTTACAACGGGTTTATAATCGGAGGTCTTTAGCCATTCTTTCCATTCTTTTTCAGATTCCTCGGTGAGTAGATTCTCTTTTTTGAATCCTTGTGAAATAGCATATTCGTAGGCGCCATCGCCCACCAGCATTACATGTGGTGTTTTTTCCATGACTGCGCGAGCTACCGAAATAGGATTCTTTATGTTTTCGAGAGCTG
>JAYRQH010000286.1:0-7180 GCA_041910715.1 Bergeyella sp. | reverse complement strand
GTATACATATTTTATTTTTTTCTTAATGACATTTAAAATAATCAAACGGTTCCAAACACGATTCACATTTATATGAAGCTTTACATAAAGTCGATCCGAAGCGGCTAATCATTTTGGTTTTTGACGAATAGCATCGAGGACACAGTACGGGTTTGCTCCAATTTTCAACATCTTGATCTGGAGGTGCAATTCCGTAATTTCGAAGCTTCTCCTTTGCTTCTTCCGTAATCCAATCAGTGGTCCAAACAGGCGCTAATTGCGTGATCACCTGCGCTGCAATTCCTTCTCTTTGGAATAATGCGATGATATCTTCCTCAATGGAATACATTGCTGGACACGCAGAATACGTTGGCGTAATGATGATTTTCACTTGAGCCTGATCGAGCACTTCAACATCCCGAACAATGCCTAACTCCACGATATTAATGACCGGAATTTCAGGATCGGGAATCGATTTCAGAAGTTCCCATGGATCTTTCATAATCTAAGTTTTTACCATGCACACCCTGGGTAGGCTCTTTGCATGTATTGTAACTCACAAAGTATGTAGCCAAAATATTCGGTATGAATTCCTTGGCGACTTCCCTTTTGCATAAATTCATCTTCAGGAACTGCAATTCCAAATTCCTTAAAATCAGCTTCAAGTTGAAGGAACCACGTCTCTTTAAGATGTGTTTCGTTAGGAATAATGTCTAATTTCAGCAAATCTCCTTGCCCTTCAGTAGAGTTAAACAAGCCACCCGTATACTCCCAAATATTCTGCATCGCATTTTCCAGTCGCAATTTACTTTCTTGTGTACCATTAGAAAAAATTTCGAGCCAAGATTTAGCATGCGTGTAATGGTATTTTACTTCTTTCAATGATTTTTCGGCTATTGCAGCAAGTTGCTGGTCGGCACTTCGTACCAAATTCTGATAAAGAATTTTTTGATAGAGACTGAAAAAATATACCTTCAAAATCGTCTGAGCATAGTCACCGTTGGGAATTTCCACAAGCTGCGCATTGAGATATTCGTGCTCATATCGTAAAAACGCCAAATCATCTTCCGACTTACCATTTGTAAACTGTACAGCGTATTTGTAGAGATTACTCGACTGTCCAAGATAGTCTAAAGCAATGTTCGTTAACGCAATATCTTCTTCCAGATAGGGCCCTTTACCACACCATTCTGCCAACCGCTGCCCCATGATCAAGGTATCGTCTGCTAATTTGAGTACGTAATTATATAGTGAATTCATTTTTTTATTTTAGAGATCCGAGTTAGATTTTAGAGTTTAGACTAACTTCTAAAATCGAACTTCTAGACTACATATTTTTCACGTCGTTTGGAATTTGATAAAACGTCGGGTGTCGATACAACTTATCATCAGCAGGATCGAAAAAAGCTTCCTTATCAACTCCTTCTGATGTTACGATATACTGACTGGGCACTACCCAAATAGAAGTCCCTTCTTTGCGTCGTGTATACACATCACGTGCATTTTGTAATGCCATTTCCGCGGTTGGTGCTTGCACCGTTCCTGCGTGTTTGTGGGAAAGCCCTGGTTTGGTTTGAATAAAAACCTCCCACATATCTAAGTTTGCCATAGTATTTTGAAATCTAAGCTACATATACCTGTTAATTTCTTTAAATCAACGTTTTATTCTTAGCTTTTTTTGATTAAACTTGTTCTCTTTTCTGATTTTTCGCGAAAGCCAAAGCTGCATCTTTAACCCAAGAATTTTCTTGTTGCGCTTTCACTTTAGTTTCCAGCCGCTTTTTGTTACAAGGTCCATTACCTTTAAGGACTTCCATAAACTCATCCCAAGGTAACTCGCCAAAATCATAATGCTGCCTTTCTTCATTCCACTTCAAATGATCATCAGGAATCTTTAATCCTAGGAATTCCGCTTGGGGAACGGTAACATCTACAAACCGTTGTCTTAAATGATCGTTACTTTCACGTTTTACACGGTAATTCATCGATTTTTGTGAGTTTGGTGATGCATCATCGTTAGGGCCAAACATCATTAAAGCCGGCCACCAAAAACGATTAAGCGCTTGCTGAGCCATTTCCTTCTGTTGTTTTGTTCCTCGGCACAACGTCATTAAAATCTCATAGCCTTGTCGCTGATGAAAGGATTCTTCTTTGCAAATACGTACCATTGCGCGTGCATATGGCCCATAAGAGTTCCCCATTAACATCACCTGATTCATAATGGCAGCGCCATCCACCAGCCAACCAATGGCTCCAATATCTGCCCAACTTAACGTTGGATAATTAAAAATGCTGGAATATTTTGCCTTTCCGGACAACATATCATTGTAAGCTGCGTCACGGTCTGCTGTTACGCTCCCATTTCCCAGCGTTTCAGTAGCTGCATACAAATACAATCCGTGGCCTGCTTCATCTTGAATTTTTGCCAAAAGTGCCATTTTTCGTCGTAATGAGGGCGCTCGGCTAATCCAATTGGCCTCAGGGAGCATCCCAACCACTTCAGAATGGGCATGTTGAGAAATTTGCCTTACCAACAGTTTCCGATAATCATCGGGCATTACGTCTTTAGGCTCGACTTTGTTTTCGGCCTGAACATAGTGTAAAAAAGTATCTTGATCCATTTATTTTCTTGGATTTCAAAAATTAAATTTGACCGTCTTGCAGGTCGTCTTTCAAGTAAATACCAATTGTTTCATCTGCAAACTCACCAGCCACAAATTGCACGGACTTTTCGGGAGTCTGAATTTCGTACTCTTTAAAAAAATAAATTTGTCCTTCCTGAGGACACAATACCTCAACCTTACGGTCGGAGCAATGCCAATAGTAGTTCCAAATATTAAGTCCGTTGACTCTAAACTCTTTGTCGACTTCAATAAAAGAAGCAAATTTCCATCTATTCATCGGTTTAAATATTAAGAGTTAATTGTTTCCAAGTTACCAATAAAATTTTAATGATAAATCAGCACTTCTATTTTTTCTAAACGTCGTAGTTCAGCATAACAATATTTGTTATGGGATGGCATTGGCAGGTAAGCACAAAACCTCGCTCCACTTCGTCTTCTGTTAAAGCGAAATTCTTCTCCATAAAAACCTCGCCTTCCATCACTTGCGCCTTACACGTGCAGCAAACACCGCCTTTACATGCAAATGGAACAGGCAATTGATCCTTAAGTGCTTTATCCAAAATACTTTCCTTCTTCGAATTTAGATGAATGTTGTACTCATCATCATCAATAATTAATGTAACGAAACTTTCGATATTTGGTATTTTTTTGAACTCTTCACTTTTTTCGGCATTTTCCTCATCGTCAGGAGGTGTATAATATTCATACATAACCTGTAAAGAAGGTACTTTCTTGTCTTCTTTCAGATAGGTGCTGATTCCTTTGATCATGTCGGTTGGTCCACAAATAAAATATGTGGTCTCCTGCACGGGAATATCAGGAAAAAACGCTAACAACGCCTGTAATTTTTCAGCCGAAATTCGACCCTCAAACAATTCATTTTCTGTATGTTTCTCACGAGAAAGCAAATAAACCACTTTTAAACGGCCGTTAAACCGTTCAACTAACGCATCAATTCGTTCCCTGAAAATAATTTGGCTGATACTCTTATTGCTAAAAAATAAATAAGCGCTGCTGTTTGGTTCCTGATAAAGCGCTTCTACAACATTAGACAACACTGGCGAAATACCACTTCCTGCAGCAATTCCGACGTAGACTTTTTCATTTGACGGATGATAATTGGTATAAAAATGACCTTGAGGCTCCAAAACTTCTAAGGTTTGATTTTCTTCCAAATTGTCATTTAAAAACGAAGATACTACCCCATCCTCCAGCTTCTTAACCAAAACTTCCAATACGTCCGATGTTTCAGAAGGCGCGTTTACAATGGAATACGATCTCCGTAAATCTTCATCATTGTGAATATGTCGAACCGTAATATATTGCCCTTGCTTAAAAGAAAAACGATGTTTGAGTTCAGCAGGAATCTCAAAACCGATATGCACACAATCGTTGGTTTCCTTTACTAGTTGCGCCACTCGAAGTGGATGAAAATGTTGCATGAAATTTTATTTTAGTGCTGTTTTCAAATATAAAGATTAATGTCTTAAATCAAAAATCCAAATTTTATTCACGTAAATCCGCCATTACGACAATTTCATTTCGCTTAAAATGATAAAATCAAGAAAATTTGTCATATTCAGAATAAATGGTTTTAAAAATTTCGGAATTTTTGACATAATTATAGGATCAGGTACGAAAAGAATAGTTTTTGCAATTCTATTTTACAAATTGATTAAATTTAGAAATACAAATTACATAATATGAACTTAAACCAGTACACAGTAAAATCACAGGAAGCCATACAAGCCGCTCAACAGGTGGCAATGGAGTTTGGCAACCAACAAATAGAACCTCAACACCTCTTGGAAGGAATTTTCCAGGTGGATGAAAACATATCGCCATTCTTGCTTAAAAAATCGGAGGCGGATGCCGTTTTGGTACGCGAACGCAACCGTGAAAGCATCGAAAAACTACCAAAAGTAGAAGGCGGAAACATTTATTTATCACAAACCGCAAACAAAGTTTTGCTGGAAGCACCCAACATCGCTAAAAAAATGGGCGACGAATACGTTACCATCGAGCACCTTTGGCTGGCTTTAATTGAAGTATCATCTCCCGTTTCGCAAATGTTGAAAGACATGGGCGTTACCAGAAAAATGTTAGAAGGTGGTATTGCAGAGCTTCGAAAAGGTTCCAAAGCGACTTCAGCAAGTTCTGAGGAAACCTACCAAAGTTTGAATAAATATGCTAAAAACTTCAACGAACTGGCTGCAGAAGGCAAATTGGATCCCGTAATTGGTCGTGATGAAGAGATTCGTAGGGTTTTGCAGATTCTATCAAGAAGGACCAAAAACAATCCGATATTAATTGGTGAGCCGGGCGTTGGTAAAACTGCCATCGCGGAAGGCATTGCCCACAGAATTATTTCAGGCGACGTTCCAGAGAATTTGATGGATAAAACACTCTATTCTTTGGATATGGGAGCATTGATTGCGGGTGCAAAATACAAAGGCGAATTTGAAGAGCGTCTAAAATCCGTAGTGAATGAAGTCACCAAATCTGATGGTCAAATCATCCTTTTCATCGATGAAATCCACACTTTAGTTGGCGCTGGCGGTGGCGAAGGAGCGATGGACGCAGCAAATATCTTGAAACCTGCTTTAGCAAGAGGCGAACTAAGAGCGATTGGCGCAACCACTTTGAACGAATATCAAAAATATTTCGAGAAAGATAAAGCGCTGGAAAGACGTTTCCAAAAAGTAATGGTGGAAGAACCAGATACCGAATCGGCAATCTCAATCCTTCGTGGAATTAAAGACAAATACGAAGCGCACCATAAAGTTCGCATTAAAGATGAAGCGATTATTTCGGCTGTGGAAATGTCTCAAAGATATATTTCAGACCGATTTTTACCAGATAAAGCCATCGACTTAATTGATGAAGCTTCTTCAAAATTACGAATGGAAATCAATTCAAAACCTGAAGAATTGGATGTTCTCGACAGAAAAATCATGCAGATGGAAATTGAATTGGCAGCCATTTCAAGAGAAGGCAATCAAACCAAAATAGACCATTTAAAAGAAGATTTAGCAAAAATCAATGAAGAAAGAAGTGAAATTAATGCTAAATGGTTAAAAGAAAAACAAAAATCAGAAGATCTCACTTCTATTAAAAAAGATATTGAAGCTTTAAAACTCGAAGCTGAACGTGCTTCCCGAGCTGGAGACTACGCCAAAGTTGCAGAAATACAGTACGGAAAAATTAAGGAAAAAGAAGATGCTTTGCAGGTTTTGGAATTGGAAATGCAAAACCATAAAAATGAATTGATCAAAGAGGAAGTAACCTCTGAAAACATCGCCGAAGTCATCGGAAAATGGACAGGAATCCCCGTAACGAAACTCATCCAATCTGAAAGAGAAAAACTTCTGCACTTGGAGGACGAACTTCACAAACGTGTGGTAGGTCAGGAAGAAGCCATAGAAGCCGTTTCAGACGCGATTAGGAGAAACCGAGCAGGCTTAAGTGACGATAAAAAACCAATTGGTTCATTCCTATTTTTAGGAACCACAGGTGTAGGTAAAACGGAGTTGGCAAAAGCGTTGGCGGAACTTCTTTTCGATGACGAAAACAACATGACGAGAATTGATATGAGTGAATATCAGGAGCGTCACAGTGTTTCCCGATTGGTCGGTGCGCCTCCAGGTTATGTGGGTTATGACGAAGGTGGCCAATTGACCGAAGCTGTTCGTAGAAGACCATATTCTGTGGTGCTTTTAGACGAAATTGAAAAAGCGCATCCAGACGTTTTCAATACATTGTTGCAGGTATTGGATGATGGCCGATTGACTGATAATAAAGGTCGTGTAGTGAATTTTAAAAATGCCATTATCATCATGACTTCCAATTTAGGATCGCATTTGATTCAGGAAAATTTTGAGAAATTAAATGATGACAACCACGACGAAATTCTGGATAAAACCAGAGAGGAAGTTTTCGATCTTTTAAAACAAAGTCTGAGACCTGAATTCCTGAACAGAATTGATGAAATTGTACTTTTCCAACCATTAACCAAAAAGAATATCGGAAAGATTGTTCAATATCAACTACGTGGTTTGAATACGCTTTTAGCGCAAAGAAATATTATGATGACGGCGACCCAAGATGCTTTAGATTACTTAATGAACAAAGGATACGACCCAGTTTTCGGGGCAAGACCTTTGAAAAGAGTCATTCAGCAAGATGTCTTGAACCGTTTGTCTAAAGAAATCCTTGCCGGAAACATTAATGATGGCGACCGCATTACGATGGATTTCTTCCCAGAAACAGGTTTAGTTTTTAGACCGACAGAAAAGTAACAAAACTCTAACAAAGTTTAACTTTAGTTAACATAACAAGGCATGATTTTCGCCTTTTAAATAACGATAAATTTAATTTCATTATTTGTGTTTTTACCCTGAATTCTTCTGAATTCAGGGTTTTGTTTTTTTTAGGCAAAATCAACTGCTAATTAAGTTATATACTCAAATTTATATTTAGTTATATTATAAACAATTATAATGTTTAACTAAATTATTCATAATATATAGATATTTTTATACACTATTTTATTTATTAAAATTTTAAAAATAATTTAT
>JAYRQH010000285.1:0-2487 GCA_041910715.1 Bergeyella sp. | reverse complement strand
TGTCATTAAGATCTAAGCGAAATTCTGGTCGTGGCTTTGCCGCTTCCATAAAATCAGTAGAAACGTTCGATTTTATCAAACTTCCGGTTTCCTGCTCTTTAGTTGTAATTTCCTCTGTTGGCGCCAAGCTTTCATCATCAAACAGAGACTGTACAGTCTTCATTCCCTTGATATTTGCTAATTTAAACTTCTTTTCTTGCGCTTCGTCAATGGTCGGCTGCTCCTCATTTTCCGTTGGGAGATTTTTGTCAATTTCGATTTCCTCTTCTTGATCAGTTGACTCAAGGATTATTTCAGGCTCGTTTTCCTCCATAGGAACTTGATAATCTTCACTATCTTTCAAAACCTGATCAATTTCTTGCCGAGTTTGTTCTTCTTGTTCGATAATGTTTTGGGAGTACTCCTCTTCTTGTATCTCTTTTTGCTCGACTTCATTTTCAAGGGACTCAGAAACGACTTCTGCTTCGACATCCGCTATAAATTCCTCAGTATTGAATTCATTGTCTTCCACAAGTTCAAATTCATCAACTAAAGCGCTTTGATCTTCATCAACATTTTCATTAGAGTCAATTTCATTCAATTCGTTCGTGAATAAAACTTCTTCCTCAATTTCATCTTCTTCAGTAGCAGAATTAGACTCTTCCTCAACATCCAGTGGAACAACAACTGGTTCTGACTCACGGATAGGGGTAGAAAAATTTGAGGTATTTTTATCTAGATATTTTAGAACATGTATTCGATCACTAAGATCGGTAATTAAATCGTGTCTCAGTACCAATTCGTCTGATGAAGTAATTTTAGATAGGGTATCCAGAATCTGTTTACATTCAAAAAATAGTTTGTCTTGTAAATCCTGTATCGTTTGCATAAAAATTGATGATTAAAATTGCGTAATTTTGGAGGCTAAATCTTACGGCTAAATTAACAAATGTTTTTAGAAAATACAATTAATCATTCCAAGCAAAGTGGATGGATGGAAGTAATTTGTGGATCGATGTTCTCTGGAAAAACGGAAGAACTCATTCGCAGGTTACGTCGCGCAGAAATGGCTGGGCAGCATGTGGAAATTTTTAAGCCGAAAGTAGATACTCGATATTCTGAGGAAGAAGTCGTATCTCATAATCAAAACAAAATACGAAGCACCACCGTGGAAAGTCCGAGCGAAATTGTTCTTTTAGGATCAAACTGCGATGTAGTGGCTATTGACGAAGCTCAGTTTTTTGATGATAGCATTGTAGAAATTGCCAATCAGTTGGCCAATTCGGGAGTTCGCGTCATCATTGCTGGCCTTGATATGGATTTTTTGGGTCGCCCATTTGGACCCATGCCTGCACTTATGGCAACCGCCGAATATGTTACCAAAGTACATGCAATCTGTAAGCGAACAGGAAATCTCGCCAACTACTCGATGCGAACGTCTGCAAGCCAAGATTTAGTTCAACTTGGAGAAACTGAAAACTACGAAGCGGTTAGCCGACGCGTTTTTGTAGATGAAGTGATTAATAAAAAACTGGAAAACTAAATGAAGTACACCACAAAGCAAATTGCAGATATGACAGATTCTTATGTTATCGGGAATCCTGATTTGCTTGTAAAAAACATCATATTCGATACAAGAACGATTTATACGACCCAAAATACGGCATTTATTGCGCTTACAACCGAGAAAAATTCGGGTGAAAAATACATCGCGTCCGCTATTGAAAAAGGAATTGATGTCATTATCACGGACAAAGAACCCATAGCGGAAAGTACTGCAACAACATATATCATTACTAAAACGGATGGTCTGTCTTTTCTTCAAAATCTTGCGAAGCATCATCTAACCAATTTTCCTGATTTACAGACCCTAGGAATTACGGGAAGTAATGGTAAAACGGTTATTAAAGAGTGGTTATACCAAAGCCTAAGCGAAGATTTTTCAGTAGTAAAAAGTCCAAAAAGTTTTAATTCGCAATTAGGCGTTCCTTTATCGTTACTGCAAATCGATGAAAAAAATGAGATCGGTATTTTTGAAGTAGGTATCTCCAAGCCTCATGAAATGGATAAACTTGAATCCATTTTTTCTCCTAAAATTGGAATACTAACCCACATCGGCAGTGCGCATCTTTCTAATTTTGAAAATGTAGAGGAATTAATCGATGAGAAATGTACGTTATTCAAAAATACGCCAATCCTTTTTTTTAATGGAGATATACCGTTGGTTCGGGAAAAGATCAAATCAAAATTTTCCGACCGCCTCACAATTTCTTATGGTATTAACAAAGAAAATGACATTCATATTGGCAATGATTGGCGCAATCGAAAACACGATGTACAGGTCAATTATTTTAATGAAGTGATTGATCTTCCTGTTCAACAAAGAGATGAAGCGACTCTTACTAATGCATTGTGCGTAATCGCTTTACTGAAACATTTCAACTATAGTAACGAGCAGATTGTAAAAAAAATAAATCACTTGAAGTCGGTTGAAATGCGCTTGGAAAG
>JAYRQH010000284.1:0-2382 GCA_041910715.1 Bergeyella sp. | reverse complement strand
TTTACATTATCTACATTCCAAGAATCTTTGAAAGCATTTAGTGATTCTTCAGTTGTAAACTTGTGGTTTGTTGGTCTTTTTCCGCGTACCAAGTTAGGAAGTCTTCTGTCTTGTGAGTTTAATCCCAAGTAACCGTCAAAACCTGAAGCGCCCTCAGCGATTTTGAATTGATTTCTAAAAGTTGAAAGTGTATTGACTCCAATTCCGAATTCTACTTTTGAGAATGCTTTGTCTAATGTTAATGTTTCAATATCAAACGTTGCTCCCGCAAAATCACCATACAGGTTGGAGTTGAAAGTTTTGTAAATATTAAGTTTTCCAACAACATCTGTTGGGAACTGTTTCAAAGCGATAATTTTTTGAAAAGGGTTGTTCGATGGCGATCCCAAACCATTTATTAAAAGGTAATTGTATCGCTCTTCCAATCCTCGTACGAAAAGACCACGTCCTTCCACCGTTGTAATTCCGGTAACTTTGGTGAGTCCTTGCTCCACGTTTGAGATACCTTTTCTCGAGATTTCTTCTGCACTTACAGCCTGCTTTTGTATAATCGCTTTCTTTTGCTCTACAAGAACCGCAGCTTCTGTCTTTTTGTTGTTACTCGCCTTTACGGTAACTCCTTCTAGCGAAGTTTCTTTCCTGATGGTATCTTGTTTAACTTCTTGGGCGGCAATACTTACCCCCGCAAGAAACAATACAGCAACACTTAGTTTGTAAACTTTCATTCTTTTTATTACTTTTTCTTCGGTGCAAAGGAATAGATTATAGCGAGGTGTATTGTTTTCTAAAATCTTAACTTTACGTTACCATTCTTTTAACAGACTTGGCGAAATATTAATTTTGTGTGAATTGTCGATAACTCGGTATTTTACATACGGTTTTTATCTAAATTTGAAAGTTCTACAAAAAATTAAAAAGTAAAAATGAGCGCAAAAAAAATCCTTTTAATAGATGACGAGCACGATATTTTGGAAATTCTTTCGTACAATTTAGAAAAGGAAGGATACCAAGTGTACACGGCTGATAATGGTGTAGAAGGAATTGAGAAAGCAAAAGAAATTCACCCCGACCTTATTCTTTTGGATGTCATGATGCCCGAAAAAGATGGTATTGAAACGTGTCAGGACCTTCGAAAAATTAAAGAATTGCAAAGAACTTTAATTGTTTTTCTTTCGGCTCGTGGCGAGGAGTTTTCACAACTTGCGGGATATCAAGCTGGCGCCAATGATTATGTGGTAAAAGTGATAAAACCCAAGATTCTTATCTCTAAAATCAACGCGTTACTAAAACTAAATGCCCAGATCGAAGATACATCAAAAGTGGTGGAAATAGGCGATATGGTGATTGATAAAGATAACTTTCGTGTTTCTAAAAACGGAAAATTTATGCCACTTCCCAAAAAAGAGTTCGATCTTCTGTACTTATTGGCGTCCAATACGGAAAAGGTTTTTAAAAGAGAAGAAATTTTGGAGAAAGTATGGGGAAACGATGTCGTCGTAGGCGAAAGAACAATTGATGTACATATCCGTCGTCTTCGAGAAAAATTAGGCGACGATTCCATACAGACACTTAAAGGAATTGGTTACAAATTAGTTGTGTAACTTTGTTGCATGAGATTTAGCCGACTTTCTTTCTTTACGGCATCGTTGATGACCATTGTTATTGTTGCCATTGTCATTCTGTTTGATGATGCACGAAATAACGCGAACGAATTCGAGGTTAATCTTACCTATTTACTCATCATCACCACCGTTCTTATCTTCATTGTTACGTTTTTCGGTATTGAAACTTTATTTTCCCTATACGGTAAACGTCAGATTAAAAAAATGGTCGAGAATATCCCAGAGGTCGGCTTCCAGGTGGAAGAGTTGATGGGCTTTAAAGAACTTAGTGAGAAAATATCAGACATTAAAAAGGAAAGCGACTCCGAATTGGATATGCTCAAGGAAATGGAGGTTTTTCGTAAAGAATACGTCGGAAACATCTCACACGAGCTCAAAACGCCCCTTTTTTCCATACAAGGATATGTAGAGACTTTGTTGGACGGCGCATCAGAAAATCCGGTCATTCTTGGGAAATACTTGGATCGTATCGGTATCTCGGTCGAGCGGCTTATTAATATTGTAAAGGATTTGGATATGATTAACCAGTTCGAAACAGGCGAAATCAATCTGAATATAACAACATTTGACCTTAATTTACTCGTACGGGAGGTTTTTGATTTACTTGAAATCGAAGCCCAAAAAAAAGGAGCGATTCTAAAATTAGTTCCCGCCTTGCCGCAAATTTATGTCGAAGCAGATAAGCAGAAAATTTCTCAGGTTTTAATAAACTTGGTGTCCAATGCCATCCATTATTCCAACCGTCAGGAGGCCACCATAA
>JAYRQH010000283.1:0-3518 GCA_041910715.1 Bergeyella sp. | reverse complement strand
TATCATCCTTTAGGTATTGTGGGCATTATCTCGGCGTTCAATTTCCCTGTTGCAGTATGGTCATGGAATACCGCTCTTGCTTGGATTTGTGGAAACGTAACCGTTTGGAAACCTTCCGAAAAAACGCCACTATGCGCGATTGCATGTCAACATATTGTATCGGAAGTTTTAAAAGAAAATAACCTACCAGAAGGTATCTCTTCAATGATTGTAGGTGATCATGAAATAGGCGATTTGCTAGTACAAGATAAGCGCTCCGCTTTAATTTCCTTCACGGGTTCAACAAAGGTTGGAAGAACGGTCGGGATTAATGTAGCCGCTCGTTTTGGAAAATCTATTCTGGAATTAGGTGGTAACAACGCGATTATCATCTCGGAACATGCTGATTTGGATATGTCAATTATTGGAGCGGTTTTCGGTGCCGTGGGTACAGCAGGACAACGATGTACTTCGACCAGGAGATTGATTATACATGAACGGGTTTATGATGATGTGAAAAAGCGTCTCATAAAGGCTTATGGCCAATTGAAAATTGGGGATCCATTAAACGAAAATAATCATGTCGGTCCACTGATTGATCAGCAAGCAGTTGCTCAGTATGAAGATGCTATTAAGAAATGTAAAAAAGAAGGCGGAAAATTTCTTGTTGAAGGTGGCGTACTAAAAGGTAAGGGCTACGAGTCCGGATGCTATGTGAAGCCATGTATTGCCGAAGTTGAAAACTCTTTTGAAATTGTTCAGCATGAGACTTTTGCCCCTATTTTATATCTAATGAAGTATCAAAACTTAGATGAAGCTATTGCGATGCAAAATGATGTTCCTCAAGGATTGAGCTCAGCAATCATGACGCAAAGTCTACGCGAATCTGAATTATTTTTATCCAATGCAGGTTCCGACTGTGGAATTGCTAATGTGAATATTGGAACATCGGGAGCTGAAATCGGTGGCGCATTTGGAGGAGAAAAAGAAACGGGCGGAGGAAGAGAATCGGGCTCAGATGTCTGGAAATACTATATGCGAAGACAAACCAATACCATTAATTTTTCCACGACCTTACCGTTAGCGCAAGGGATTAAATTTGACATCTAAAACACCAACACACAAATAACACCAAAAAAATAATATATTAATATGAACGATGCAATTGCGTCGCAACCTTTAGCGACTAATCATGTTAAAGAAATTCTCGGCAAGCACATTTTAGCCGATGGTTTCGATTTTATTATGGATTTTGAAAAATCCTATGGATCTTGGATACACGATCGGGTTTCGGGCCAAGATTATTTAGATATGTTTTCCATGTTTGCTTCCGGTTCTATAGGCTACAATCATCCTTATCTGGTTGAAAAATCGGATTGGTTAGGGAAAATGGCGATTAACAAGCCGACCTTAGCCGATGTTTATTCGGAGGAATATGCTGATTTTATGAAAGTTTTCGAACGAGTGGCTATTCCACAAGAATTGCAGTACGCTTTCTTTATTTCAGGGGGAACGTTAGGGGTAGAAAATGCAATGAAAGCATGTTTTGATTGGAAGACACGTAAAAATTTTGAAAATGATATTCAAATAGAAGCGGGAATTTGCATTCACTTTAAACAGGCTTTTCACGGTCGCAGTGGCTATACTTTAAGTTTAACAAATACGGCCGACCCTCGTAAATACGAATATTTCCCGAAGTTCGATTGGCCCAGAATCATCAATCCAAAACTTCATTTTCCAATCACGGAAGAAGGTTTGGAAGAAACCATACAACAAGAACAACTAGCTCTTTTGCACATTCAAGAGGCTATTATCATGAATGAAAATAAGGTCGCTTGCGTCATTATTGAACCCATCCAAGCGGAAGGTGGAGACAATCATTTTAGGGACGAATTTCTTGTTGAACTGCGTAATTTATGTGACAGTAATGATGTTTTGTTGATTTTTGATGAGGTACAAACGGGAATTGGCATTACAGGCAAAATGTGGGCGTATCAGCATCTTCCGATTCAACCAGATATTATTGCATTTGGGAAAAAAACTCAGGTTTGCGGCGTGTTGGCAAACAAAGAAAAGTTTGATCAGATTCCGAATAACGTTTTCCGAGAAAGCTCAAGGATAAACTCAACATTTGGGGGAAATTTTATTGATATGCTTCGGCTCCAATTAATCCTTGAGGTCATTGAAAATGAAAATTTGGTGGAAAATGCACAGCTTGTTGGCAACTATTTGCTTAGCCAACTTCAAGAATTACCGAGAGAGTTTCCTACGAAATTATCCAATCCTCGGGGGAAGGGCCTGATGTGCGCCATTGATTTACCATCAGGTAATGAACGCGACCAGCTTCAAAAGGCATTGTATGATGAAAAAATCATTATTCTGGGATGCGGTACCCAGTCATTACGTTTCCGTCCCCATCTCAATGTTTCCAAAGATGAAATTGATTTAGCAATTCATGCGATTCGGAAAATTCTTTCTTAAGAGTTTTCTTATTTAGTATAAAAAGTTGATAACCGTGCAAAAATGTGCGGTTATTTTTATGAATTCGATGTTTATATTTGATTTTTGTATTATATTAGAAAATTATTTCAGAATTACCATCTGAATTAGTGTTGTTCAGAATATCTAAAATCATCAACAAAAATTATTTATATGATCAAGAAAATACTTTCTGTGTTTTCTATTGGCGTTTTATTTTTTAGTCAAGCCCAAGTTGGTTATTGGCCAAATGATACAAAAGGTAAGGACAAGAGCGTTTATGCCGTTACCAACATCACTTTGTATCAGGATTATAAAACCAAGGTAGAAAATGCAACTTTAGTGTTTAAAGAAGGTAAAGTAGTTGCATCGGGCAAAGTCGATAGTCCAAAAGATGCTGTCATTATCGACGGCAAAGGTGGTTATGTATATCCGTCATTTGTCGATCCCTATGCGAATTTGGGAGTTGAAAAATCGAAAAGAAGCACCTATAATTCCGGAAGCATCTATGTGCCAACGGATGCGACTGCTTCGGCGTACAATGATGCAGTAAAGGCAGATACACGAGCAATCAATAACTTCACCAATCTAAGCAAAGATTATGATGACTATTTGCAGCAAGGGTTTGGTTCCGTTTTAAGTTTCAATGAGGATGGAATTGTACGCGGAACGGCGGTTCTCATAGGTTTAGGCGGCGGTGTTGCAGCAGACAAGGTGATTAAAGAAGATGCTGCGCTAATGCTCTCCTTCCAAAAGGGAAGTTCGCGCCAAGCCTATCCATCGTCCTTGGTTGGTTCGGTCGCTTTGCTAAGACAGTTGTATTTGGATGCTGATTGGTACGCAAAAGGTGGTTCAGCCGAGGGGAAAAACACCAATCTAGAAGCATTTAATCAATACAAAAGATTGCCCACGTTTATTGAAACATCGGAAAAATGGGATGTGTTGAGAGCTGATAAAATTGGAGATGAAGCCGGGGTCCAATTTGTCTTTGTCGGCTCGGGCGACGAGTATCAGCGCGCGAAAGAAATCAAAGCAACGCAAGGAAGTCTCATTCTTCCACT
>JAYRQH010000282.1:0-4895 GCA_041910715.1 Bergeyella sp. | reverse complement strand
GTTCCGAAATTTCCATCGAAAAATACACACAGTGTCTTAATGAAAGTTGTCAAAATTCCGATTTTGTCCAAGTTGATTTTTTGGATTTGGTAACTGACAAAAATTGGTTTCTTCTCGTTTATAAGGATTATCAGGCTGTAATGCCGATTTTTTTTACAAGAAAATGGGGTGTCAAAATCATTTTAATGCCCATGTACAGTCTTTATTTGGGTGTTTTTTCCAAAATAGATGACGCAGAAATTAATCAATTATTTCTGGACGAGTTGCTTAAGATGGCAGTAGTGTATTATGCTTTTAATCCAGAAAATAAATTTAGAAACTCTATACGCGAGCGAGTTTCGTACCGTATTCCGAGTCAAAACTATGAGAACGTTCACAAAGGATATTCTAAATCCCGAAAGCGTAACGTAAAAATAGCGGCAAGCGACCGACCGTCATTGTCCATTGCAGAACGTAATTCACCAAAGGATTGGAACTCTTTTCTGCTGCAACATGGAAAAAATTCGTTCAGTAAAGCGGGCAAAAAAAGATATTTGGATTTAGCGCACACTTTATTTGATGCTGGAAAAAGTCACACCATAACAATTAGCTATAACGATGTGCCACAATCTTTTGCTTTCTTTTTCAAAGGCAAGTCAACTTGGTATTTATCGCTTTTTGTAAATAATTCCAATCTGACGAATAAATCGATACCATCAATTTTAATTGATCAAATTCTACATAAACACTGTGAAAAAGTCAATTTCGATTTTTTTGGTTCCTCAATCCCGAAAGTTGCCGATTTTAACGAACGTTTTGGCGCTAAAAGATATTCCTATCCTGTAATACAACACGGTTCTAAGCAAATTGTGCGAAACTTACTCGCGCGATTGTTTCGATTTTAATGAAAATACTGCGTTACCTTCTGTTTTTAGTTTATTTAGTAGATTACTACCTATATTATTCGTAAATTTGCCTGTTTTTTAACATGAGTTTTACGTTCGAAAATATACTGCCGTATGCATTTGCATTAATCATCGCAATTCCCTTTCTGGTTTTGTTGCGGCAGTTCGTGTATACCTACATTTCTTTGAAGGAAAAGGAACTTAGTTCACTGTCGCAAGGCAACGCTGTAACGAGTAGGGCACAAGCCTACGAACGAATAACTCTTTTTTTGGAACGAAGTAAGCCCGCTAATCTAATTTCTCGGTTTGATGATAGTATTGCAGCACATGAATTTATCTTTCTAGCTTCAAAAACGATCGAGCAAGAGTTTGATTATAATGCGTCGCAGCAATTGTATTTAAGCAAAAAAGTTTGGAACGAAGTTTCCCAAGCAAAAGCAAAGCTGATTAATTTGTTACAGAAGACGTATGAGAGCATGAATCAGAAACCCACCTTACAAGAATATAAAACTGTTTTTTTAATGGCGTATATCCAAGAAGGTGATTTTATCAACCAAACTTTGGAAGATCTTAAAGTTGAATTTTTAAAGACAAGTTTTACTAATTAATAATATTTTATAACACGTTAGAAACCAATGATACCAAATTTTAAAGCACATCCATGGCACGGAATTTCTGCAGGAGAGGATGCACCAAAAAAAGTAAATGTATTTGTAGAAATCGTTCCTTCTGATACGATTAAATATGAAGTAGATAAACAAACAGGATATCTAAAAGTGGACCGACCACAGCAGTTTTCTAATATTATTCCTGCATTGTACGGTTTTGTACCAAGAACCTATTGCCACGATGAAGTGATGAAATTAGCCGTTGAATCTGGCGCTGATGACGTAACGATGGGTGATAATGACCCATTGGATATTTGCGTTCTAAGTTCACACACTATTCACTCTGGAGGAATGCTTATGGAAGCGATTCCAATCGGTGGCTTCAAAATGATCGATAAAGGAGAAGCTGACGATAAAATTGTTGCTGTAATGGTGGATGATCATGCTTTTGGACACTTTAAAGATATTAACGAATTACCATTAGCGGAAGTAAAGCGACTGATGCATTATTTTTTAACATACAAGAATTTACCAGACGAGCCTGCGAAATGCCGTATTCAGGAGGTTTACGGTGCAGACCATGCTCGTGAAGTGATTAAGGCTTCACAGAAAGACTATGCTGAGAAATTCGGAGGATAACTAAGTAATTTTACTGATAAATAATAGACGACCTGTATGGGTCGTCTTTTTCTTTTCTGCAATATTCTAACACGATGCGTAATAATTCGTAAAGTTTTTTTACTTTTATTTAATTAACACCTAAATAAAATTAAATATGGATCTATTCATTCTGATACCAATTTTCGGATTGGTGGCTTTACTTTACACTTTTATCCAAAGCAATTGGGTTTCCAAACAGGATGCGGGAAATGAGAAGATGCGCACAATTAGTGGGCATATTGCCGACGGAGCAATGGCTTTTCTACGAGCAGAATACAAAATATTAATGTATTTTGTCATTGTTGTAGGGATTTTATTAGCCGTAATGGGAATGTCAAATGAACATTCGCATTGGAGTATTGGTCTCGCTTTTGTCATCGGTGCTGTTTTTTCTGCTTTAGCGGGTTTCATCGGGATGAAAATTGCTACGAAAGCCAATGTTCGAACCGCGGAAGCCGCAACAACATCCTTATCTAAAGCTTTAAAAGTTTCTTTTGCTGGTGGTTCTGTGATGGGAATGGGTGTCGCTGGTTTAGCTGTTCTTGGATTAGGTGCTCTTTATTTAATTATTAAACAAATATTTGCTCCTGAAGCTGCTGCAAATTCTATTGAGATGGCAAGAACGATTGAAATTCTAACGGGATTTTCTCTTGGAGCCGAATCGATTGCGTTATTTGCCAGAGTAGGAGGAGGAATTTATACAAAAGCAGCCGATGTGGGTGCTGATTTGGTGGGAAAAGTGGAGGCTGGAATTCCAGAAGATGATCCTCGAAATCCCGCAACCATTGCAGATAATGTGGGCGATAATGTGGGTGATGTTGCAGGTATGGGTGCCGATTTATTCGGGTCGTATGTAGCAACCGTGTTAGCAACGATGGTCTTAGGTCGAGAAACACTATCCAATGATAGTTTTGGTGGTTTTGCTCCTATTCTTCTTCCGATGCTTATTGCAGGATTTGGAATTCTATTTTCAATTGCAGGCACATTCTTGGTTAAAATTAAAGACTCCGATTCTAATACATCAGCCGTTCAAAACGCATTAAACCTAGGAAATTGGGGAAGTATCATATTCACAGCAATTGCATCATACTTCTTAGTGACGTACTTATTGCCGGAAACGATGGAACTTCGTGGCGTTGAATTTACTCGAATGGGCGTTTTTGGAGCCATCATGGTTGGTTTGTTGGTAGGTACTTTAATGTCAATAATTACAGAATATTATACGGCAATGGGTAAACGACCTGTTTCGAGCATTTTAAAACAATCATCAACAGGACATGCGACCAATATCATCGGGGGTTTATCTGTGGGTATGGAATCAACCTTACTGCCAATACTCGTATTAGCGGCAGGAATTTACGGATCGTATTTATGTGCTGGACTTTATGGTGTGGCGATTGCTGCCGCTGGAATGATGGCTACAACGGCGATGCAGTTGGCCATTGATGCATTTGGCCCAATTGCAGATAATGCGGGCGGAATCGCTGAAATGAGCGAATTACCTAAGGAAGTTCGTGAAAAAACAGATATTTTAGATGCGGTAGGAAATACGACAGCAGCAACAGGTAAAGGTTTTGCGATAGCTTCGGCGGCGCTTACAGCTTTGGCTTTATTTGCAGCCTTTGTTGGGATCGCGGGTATTGACGGTATCGATATTTATCGTGCCGATGTTTTGGCTGGCCTTTTTGTTGGAGCGATGATTCCGTTTATTTTCTCTTCATTGGCAATTACAGCGGTGGGACAAGCTGCGATGGCAATGGTGGAAGAAGTGCGAAGACAGTTTCGCGAGATTCCCGGTATTTTGGAAGGAAAAGCAAAGCCTGAATACGATAAATGTGTAGCTATTTCAACCGATGCATCCATTAAAAAAATGATGCTTCCCGGCGCAATAGCTATTGTTTCACCTTTACTTATCGGGTTTATTTTCGGTCCGGAAGTTCTGGGAGGTTTCTTGGCAGGAGCGACAGTGTCCGGTGTTTTAATGGGGATGTTCCAAAACAATGCGGGAGGCTCTTGGGACAATGCAAAAAAATCGTTTGAAAAGGGAGTAGATATTAATGGAGAAACCTATTACAAAGGTTCAGAGCCTCACAAGGCTTCTGTAACAGGTGATACGGTGGGAGATCCTTTTAAAGATACTTCGGGGCCTTCGATGAATATCTTAATTAAACTGATGTCCATTGTATCTTTGGTTATTGCGCCCACACTAGCAACCATGCATAAAGATACCATTGAAAAGAATAGAGCAGAGAAGCTTCATAATTTACAAACAATGGGAATGGGTGATACGGTTGTTATCCAAACACCCGAAACATCTCCAGTGAATGTAGTGCAAACAGAGACTCCAGTAGGAACGATAAATGCAGACGGAGACTATGTATATGAAGTAGGAACAATGAAGGAGGTTACATTACCCAATGGGAAAAAAATACTTTTGGGTAGCACCAGTCAAATGACGCAGCTATACAATGGTATTATTAGCAAAGATCAGAACCTCTTGAACAACGAAAATTGGTTCACAATAGAAAATCTGTTTTTCAATTCTGGAAGCAGTGATTTAAAACCGGATTCGGAAGGTAATTTGAAGAATTTAGCCGAATTACTGGTTGCGCATCCAAGTCTTCAAGTTAAGCTCGGTGGTTATACGGATAATACGGGAAATGAAGAAAATAATCTTACACTATCCAGATTGCGTGCAGAAACAGCCAAATTACGGTTAATGGAGTTGGGAGTAAATGCAGAT
>JAYRQH010000281.1:0-1816 GCA_041910715.1 Bergeyella sp. | reverse complement strand
CGTTCAGGTTCCGTACAAAGGGCATGTTGTGGGTACCATACAGGATATTTTAGGAGGGGTGCGATCCACCTGTACGTATGTGGGCGCCTCACAACTAAAAGAATTGACGAAGCGTACCACTTTTATACGTGTTCAAGAACAAGAAAATCAAATATTTAGCTAGTTTCAATAAAAACAGAATCTAATACATTACGTAATGCAATTGATGCTTTTTTAATTTCGAGACTCCAATCCTGAACGGCGTTTCCATCGGCTCCATCTGACATGTATTTCAAGCAAATAAATGGTATGTTTTCTTGTACAGCTACTTTAGCTAGGGCATATGCTTCCATTTCAATAACGTCATACTCAGAATTGGTATGTTCCATTTCGAATTGATCTCCACTTCCACACGTTCCTTGTGGAAGATTTTCAATTTCAAATCCGTTATCTAAAACTATTGGAATTGACTCAAAAGGTGTTTGGAACTTTTCGAATCCCAACGCTGAAACTTCCATATCGCGCTGAATAAAATGCGTACAACAAACCACAGTCCCACGGTTGAACGTTGTGCTGCCCGCTGTTCCAAGGTTAATAATTGCTTGAGGCCGTCTGACTGCAATTTCCTTCATTAAAGCGTAGGTCGCATTTACCTTTCCAACACCTGTAAAAATACACTTGTAGTCTTGAAAAGCGTTTGCTGCTTCCTCTTCCATGGCAAAAACCAACAAAACATTTTTCCTATCCATTAATCTGAATTTATTAAAATAAAACTTTATCGTCTGTTCACATCAACACTCTAGATATAAACTGAATATAAAAAAAAGCAGCCCGAAAGCTGCTTTATAACAATTTTGTTGCTTACGTTAACATTCCGCCATCCACGTTAATCACTTGGCCGGTAATATATCCTGACATGTCGCTACCCAAGAAAACACATGCGTTGGCAACATCTTCCGGTTGACCACCACGCTTCAACGGAATCGCATCTCTCCATCCTTTAACTGTATTTTCGTCCAACACTGCAGTCATCTCTGTTTCAATAAATCCTGGTGCAATTACGTTACAACGAATGTTACGAGAACCTAATTCCAAAGCAATCGATTTTGAAAAACCAATAACCCCCGCTTTTGAAGCTGCGTAATTGGCCTGACCGGCATTTCCTTTTACTCCGACCACAGAACTCATATTGATAATGGATCCTGCTTTTGCTTTCATCATTGGTTTGATTACCGCTTTGGTCAAATTGAAAACCGAATCTAAATTCACTTTGATAATTGTATCCCAATCTTCTTTAGACATGCGCAGCATCAAGTTATCCTTTGTAATACCCGCGTTATTGATCAGGATATCAATTTTCCCAAATTCAGCCATCACATCATCCACCAACTTTTGTGCAGCATCAAAATCGGATGCGTCGGATTGGTATGATTTAGCTTTTGTCACTTTAGATAACTCTTCTTCCAAAGCTTTTGCTTTATCCACAGAACCTGCATACGTAAATGCTACTTGTGCTCCCTCTTTGGCAAAAACTTCGGCAATGCCTTTTCCAATGCCTCGGGTAGCTCCCGTAATTAGGGCTACTTTTCCATCTAATAATCCCATATATTTTCGTTTAATTTTCTCTATTTTTATATTTATTCGTTGAGGTTTTCTTCGGAATTTCGTCTTCGGAACATACAACGTTATTTACGATTAGAACAATTTCACCTTTTAAAGTTTTACTTTTGGAGAATTCAATTAAATCGTTGATTGTCCCTCGCTTCGTTTCCTCAAATTTTTTTGATATTTCGCGACTGAGACTCACTCGAGTGTCTTCTCCAAAAAATTCTTTAAT
>JAYRQH010000280.1:0-16315 GCA_041910715.1 Bergeyella sp. | reverse complement strand
TTCATAACGGTACGGACTGGTATTATTATTAAAATCCATCTTACCACCGAATTCAATACTACTTCCCAACGTATCTAAAGGCTGCGAATAGTCTAATTTTAAATAATAATTTCGTTGCTGCGAATTGTCAAACAAACGACTGGTAAGATGATTTGCCGATGCACCCACAAGCGTCGTTTTGTCAAAGTTTCCAACACTGCTATCTCCACTGTAGTTAACGCCAGCGCTAAAATCAAAAATTTTGTTTTTGGTTTTGTCGTAGAATTTGTAAAACAAATTGGAGCCCAACGAATTGTATTTTCCGTTACTTAGCTGACTTTGTGTAAACGAATTGCTGAAAATATCATTTTCAAAGGTTTGCCCTCCCGAATTAGTTTCCGTTACATTTTTATTGTTGAAAAACTCAAAAATTACCCCAATATTATTTTTGTCGTTAAGCTCTAACTCGGAAGTTGAAGACAGGGAAGGCATTTTATTTTTCCTGACGGTTTCGGTGCTTCTGTTTGTTATTTTATTTTTATCATAATAAAACTCATCTCGCGTATTCGAATTTATATTCGTGCTTTCGCCATAGCTTCCAGAAAATGTTTGTGTAAAATTTTTCTTATGGTAGTTAAGATTGACATTCGCGTACTGATTGTTCTTCTTACTTTGCCTATTAGTAAACGATACGCTTCCTTTTACACCTTCGTCATCGCGCTTTTTTAGAACAATATTAATGACTTGTCCTGTGGTTTCGTATCGGGACGAAGGATTGGTAATTACCTCAATTTTCATCAAATTATCTGCAGGAATCGACTTTAAGTATTCTTTTAATTCTTTCCCAGTGAAAACCGATTTTCGGTCGTTGATGTACACGGTTACATTTTCCCCTTCGGATTTAATAACATCGTTGTTATCAATGCTCACCAATGGCGTCATACGAAGTATTTCCCAACTGGTGTTACCTGCAAGAATGGAACTTTCAGCCACATTAAAAACCGTTCGGTCAACTTTGGTTTCTACGGTCGGTTTCTTTGCGACAATTTTTACTTCTTGTATTTCATGTTCAGCGGTCTTTACAGTATCATTCGAAGTTTGTGCGAATGAAAGTGTTGATGTGAGGAGTGCAACAAAGCCAAGTTTCCAGTTCATAGTTTTTTTTTATGGTGTCTTTTACCACTGATAGGACAATCAAACGCTTGCATTTGTTACATCGAAATCATCTAATATGGATAAATAAATTATACCAAATTGATTATCAAATGAATAAATAAAAAAAGAAGCACATTTCTGTGCTCCTCTTAATTTATCGATGCTCTTTTGATTAGAATTTCAAATCACCGTTTACTTCGCGTACTGCTTTTGCTGCTTCTGCAAACTTTGCTTTTTCTTCTTCTGTTAAGGTAATATCTACAATTTTTTCAACACCTTTCGCTCCGATAATGGCAGGAACACCTAAGCAAATATCAGATTCGCCGTATTCACCATCAAGCATTAAAGAACATGGAATCATTTTCTTTTGGTCGCAAAGGATTGACTGTACCAATACAGAAACTGCTGCACCTGGCGCATACCAAGCAGATGTTCCTAATAATTTGGTAAGTGTCGCTCCACCCACTTTTGTTTCTTCAGCAACATAAGCTTGTTTTTCGTCACTTAAAAACTCCGTTACTGGAACTCCATTTCGTGTTGCTTTGGTCATTAATGGAAGCATTCCGGTATCTGAGTGTGCAGCGATTACCATTCCGTCTACATCTGAAATTGGACATTCTAAAGCTTCAGCCAATCTGTATTTGAAACGTGCAGAATCCAAAGCACCACCCATACCGATGATTCTTTCTTTTGGAAGACCTGAAGTTTTGTGCACCAAATACGCCATTGTATCCATAGGGTTAGAAACAACAATGATGATGACATCTGGAGAATGTTTCACAAGATTTTCAGTAACTTCTTTTACAATCCCTGCATTGATACCGATAAGTTCCTCTCTAGTCATTCCTGGTTTTCTCGGAATTCCTGAAGTAATTACTGCTACTTTAGAACCAGCCGTTTTGCTATAATCTCCTGTAGTTCCTGTAATTTTAGTATCAAATGCGTTAAGAGACGCACATTGCATCAAATCCATTGCCTTACCTTCTGCAAAACCTTCTTTAATGTCTACTAAAACTACTTCAGACGCAAAATTTTTCATTGCGATATACTCAGCACAACTTGCACCTACTGCACCTGCTCCTACTACGGTTACTTTCATAATGATTTACGTATTTGTGATATTATTTCTTTGTTTGTTCTCAAATTTACTATTATTTGCAAACGAGGGCAATTTTTTTGTTGATAAAATCAGTAAAGCCTGATGATATTTGTCAACCTCTATTTATTTCTCGTCTTCGTAGTACAGACGGTAATATTTTCCTTTATCATCTTCTCCTTGCTCGATCATTTTGCGATCGCCGTGAATGTAAATATGAAAGTTTTTATCCAACTTTATGATACTCTTGAATCCTCTACTTTGCTTTTTTACTGCCGATTCGTTAATAGGAAACTCTTCAGCGATATTTACTTGCATATCTTGTTCATAATCGGTTTTGAAATTCACAAAACTCTCAATAACATTCGCGTCTTCTAATACCGTATTGGTAAAATCCTCGAACTCAAATTGCTCCTTTTCCTTAAAGAACTCAATGGATTTATTAAGGAAATCGGCCTGATCTGCTTTGGAAACTTCAAATTCTTGAGGCAGTTGCTTGGTGATAAACTCCTTATAAACGGAAAGCGTTTCTTGTGTTTGAAAATAGTCGTTTTCGCGCTGTTTGATTTTAAGAAAATCTTCAAACCAATAATACATATCGCCGTTTTTATTATTGTCAATAGCCGAAACAACAAAACCTTCTTCCTTATCATTGTTATAGATAAGAGCAGCCTTATCAATTTTTGCAAGTCCAACTCCGAAGTCCTTTTCAATTTCGAAACTTGCACCTTCCGGAAATATTTTCAAGAAAGGTTCTCTTTTTTCTGTTTTAAAAATTCCGATTTTGTCCACTTTTTGTCCATCGGCTTGCTCGCCTTCGAAATAGACAATAAACAACTCACCATTCTGAACTCGCGGATTTTCGGTAATATCGTACAGATGCTTGGCAATGGTTTCAGATTCCCAGATGAACCTCTCTGTATCTTCAAAAATTTCAGAAACGGCACCGTACACCACATTATTGGCAAGGTAGCTATCGGAGTAAAAATGAAACTGTTCCTCAGATTTGAATGATTTCAAGAAATAATCTTCTAAAAGTTCCTTCATATCCTCACTGAGATTCAGCTCTTCCTGAGCCAAAAGAAGTGATTCCTGATTGATTTTATTTCCAACGCGATGCGCAATAATTTTTGTAAACATACCCATATATTTTTGAGAAGTGCAAATATAAAGGTTCGGTCATCGGCTGCCAAACGATATTGAATCGATATAAAAAAAATCCTCGTAAAGAGGATTTTTCTATTTTATTTTTTACGAATCAGCCAGAGCCCACTAAATGTGAGCAAGCCGTTTAGAATAATCAATTCCACTCCGATTCGGTAATCGGTGTAGGTAGTTGTAAGATAATTGATTATGTAGGTAATAATCGGAGCCAAAATGGTTACCGTAAGAATACCGTACTTCTTGGTAATCTGAAATTTGGTTAAAATTCCGAATGCAAATAACCCAAGGAGAGGTCCGTATGTGTATCCAGCCACTTCCATAATTAAGTAGACAATCGACTTATCATTTATGGCTTTAAAAATCATAATTAGAATGAAGAAAACGACCGTAAATACCAAATGAACCTTCATTCTGGTGGCTTTTTTCTGCTTTTCAGTACGTTTTTCGTCTTCATTGAGATTCAACAGATCCACACAATACGAACTGGTAACTGCCGTTAACGCACCATCTGCCGATGGAAACAAAGCGGAAATTAAACCGATGATAAAGATTACTGAAATCGCTAAAGGAAAGTAGCCTTGAAGAGAAAGCGCTGGAAACAAATCGTCTCCCATGATATTTTGAATTTGCCCTGAAGCATCTTTAAAACCAAAAACGTTCGTGATTACTTCTTTACCATCCACAATATTGGAGATCTGACCATAGCTTGCTCCATTTTGAATTGCAAATAGATACAACAAACCGCCCAAGAAAAGGAACGCCAAATTCACG
Source organism: Bergeyella sp. (assembly GCA_041910715.1). Classification (GTDB taxonomy): domain Bacteria; phylum Bacteroidota; class Bacteroidia; order Flavobacteriales; family Weeksellaceae; genus JAFAFC01. The sequence continues at coordinate 12,150 of JAYRQH010000280.1, read as the reverse complement.
AAAAGCAATGTTCCTGCAAACGTGAGCATGTTTTTCTTTGAATTTTTCAGATTATCGACTGAGATATTCTTCTGCATCATTTCCTGGTCTAATCCCGTCATCGCAATGGTAATGAACATCCCACCTAAAATCGTTTTCAGGAAAAACGTTTTGGAATTGACATCCGTATTTACGAAATGGGTATAGTCTCTTTCCTGAAGTACGGAATAGGCCTGCGCGAATGACAAGTCCAACTGCGTTAAAATAAAAATGATACAAGCAACTAAACTGATAATCATAAACGATGTTTGCAACGTATCGGTAATCACAATGGTTTTTACACCGCCTTCAAATGTATATAACAAAATCATCAATAAAAGGACAAAAGCAGTTACCCAAAATGGAATTCCGAGTTGTTCTAGCAAAAATATCTGAAGTATATTCACCACCAAATACAATCGCGCCGTCGCACCAATCGCCCTTGAGATTATGAAAAAAATCGAACCTATTTTATGGGCTTCAACATTAAAACGTTTTCCTAAATAGGTATAAATAGACGTTAAATTCATGCGGTAATACAAAGGCAAAAGAACGCCTGCCACAATAAAATATCCGATGAAAAATCCGATAACCATCATGTAGTATTCGAATCCTCCAAAAGGATACTCGCCACTTGTCATTTTACCGACGGTTCCCGGAACCGAAATAAAGGTAACACCACTTAAGCTGGTACCAATCATACCAAATGCAACGAGCCACCATTTACTTTTTTTGTTGCCAATAAAAAAGGATTGGTTATCTGAGTTTCGGCTCGTGAAATAGGATATAACCAAGAGCCCGATAAAATAAATAAAGACAAAAAGCAATAATACTGTTGCTGAATTCATGAGTACAATTAAATTTGAACAAATATAGTTTTTCTAGGTTTTAAACCGACACGATGACGCACATTTCCTCGCTTACTTTTCTTCCAATTCCTTTTCAATGCGTAAATCGGGAACCAGCCATAGAATAGCCACGATATAATAAATACCAACACTTACATAGGGATAGAAAAAAGAAATGACAATTCCTAAGAGGTACAAAATCGTGGAAATTTTTTCTTTTTTACCTGATTTTATCGCATGTGCTAATTTAGAATCCACTCCCTCGGCCCGAATCACCGAAGTTTCCAAAATATGATATGCCACTGCACACATGAAAAGGATAAACCCGTACACCGCAACAGGATGCGATGCAAAAACCGTTTCACCAATCCAATTGGTTGCAACGGGAAGCAGCGATAGCCAAAACAACAGATTCAAGTTTCCCCAAAGAACTTTGCCATTCACCTTGGAGGTAACTTGAAACAAATGATGGTGATTATTCCAATAGATTCCAACATAAATAAAACTGAAAATGTAGGATAAAAATTTGGGCAACAAAGGTTTTAAATCAGAAAAGGAACTTCCTTCCGGAATATTTACCTGCAGTACCATAATGGTTATGATAATTGCTAAAACACCGTCGCTAAAAGCCTCTAGGCGATTCGTAGTCATGGATTGTAAACTTTTGTCAATATTACGAAATCCAAGCCTTTGTTCGAAAAAAAATTATTCCGGCGAACGCATATTTTTTCCGTCCGAAATATGCAGTCTTCTAAAAACGAAGCCCGACAAAATAGTCATCACCCCCATAACCAAAAACGTATACCGAAACGATTCGTGGATATTTTCTTCTGGAATAAATCCAGCATGCTGGAAAAAATTGAGAATCACCAAACCAAAAGCAATCCCAAAACCGATGGCAAGCTGTTGATTTACCGATATCAAGGAGTTACCACTACTCTCCTGAAATTGGCGCAGGTCAGCAATCGAAATGGTATTCATCGATGTGAACTGAATGGAGTTGAAAAAGCCCATGAGTGCTAAAACAGGAACAAACCAGAATATTGAACTGGTACTATTCGGAATGGCAAGCAAGCAAATTAAAAAACCAATAATCATCGTGTTCACCATTAACGTTTTTCGATAACCGAATTTATTTAAAATCTTAATGACGAATGATTTCCCGAACATGGCAGTCAACGCCATTGGAGCAACGATCCAACCCGAAACAACTGCGGATTCTTTATAGGCCAACTGTATCATCAACGGCAACAACAGTGGAATTGCACTAATGCCCAATCGCGTTGCCAAGTTGCCTAAAATGCCCACACGAAACGTACGCACTTGAAACAGATTTAATGGAAAAATAGGTTTGTCTGATTTTTTTGCGTGAATATAGTAGTAATACAAGAGTAAAAAACCAATAATCAAAATCACTAAAACTGGGGTAGTTCCCTTTCCCGCACCTAGTAATTCAAGAGAAATCGACAGCAATAACGACGCTGATGCGAAAATTAGAAAGCCTTTCAAATCAAAATTTACTTTTTCGGATTTGTAATTAGGCATAAATTTTAAACTCAAGACAATACCAAGAATCCCAATCGGAATATTGATGAGAAATATCCAATGCCAAGAGAGGTAATCCACCATATAACCACCAACCAATGGGCCAAGAACAGGACCAATCAAAGCTGGTACAATGGCATAATTCATCGCTTGTACGATTTCATTTTTATTAAATGATTTTATGAGCGCCAATTTACCAACAGGCGTCATCATACTCCCACCAATTCCTTGAACGACGCGAGCTACTACCAATTGGGTAAGGTCGGCCGACAAAGCGCAAAGGACTGATCCTAAACTAAAAAAAACTAAAGCCAGGATAAATATTTTTTTGGTTCCGAACCGGTCTGCAAGTGAGCCTGATACAGGCATAAAAATAGCCAACGTCAGAACATAACTGATAATAGCGTTCTGCATGCGTAACGGAGATTCGCCTAAATCTCGCGCTATTGAAGGTAATGAAGTATTTAAAATTGTGGAATCCAACATCTGCATAAAAATCGAAGTTGCCAGAATTATTGGCAACATCTTTTTTACAGAGGTTAAATCATTCGTGTTTTGCATCAACCAAATTTAGGAAAATCTAGTGACATCAACCTCGTGCGGCAAGGGTGAATTGGTTTCGATATAATCAAATAATTTTTCAGAATATACAGCCGCATTGAGCAATCCACGAGTTCCTAATCCATTAAATACAAATACATTCTTCTCGAAAGGGTGACTTCCTAAAACAGGTTTACGATCGGCTAATGTTGGACGAAACGCGTACGGAATTTCATCAATCTCATAAGATTGTGGAATCATCTCATCCAATCCAGCTACCAATTGCGTTTGTGCTCGATCGTCAACTCCATGTGCACCATTATCGCGATCATACGTTCCTCCATAGTAGTATGCGTTTTTATTTAAAGGAAATAAAAAAAACTTTTTCTTCAGCGTTTCCGAGAGCGTATAGTCAGGTATACGTACGGTTAAATGATGCCCTTTATTGACAACAATTGGTATATTTTTAAAATAAGGATTATTTTTAACTGTGATTCCTTCAGCGAAAACAATGTTGGTGTAGCTGAAATCTTTATAGATCTTCTCGCGAGTATTAAGTTCAGAATGGTAAAATTCTTCCTCAATAAAATTCCCTAAATTTCTGAGATGCGATTGCATTGCGTTAAAAAATACCGGAACATCCACACGAAAGGAATGCATAACTTTCCCTGCACCAAAAACGGCATTAATGCCATCAAAATGATAAACAGTTGTATCGAGAAAAGGACGTAAGTCATCATTTTGTGCTTTGCGCAACCAAGTCTGTTTTTCCTTTTCGTCATGAAAAATACGATACACAGGTTCAGAAATACGAATCGGTTGTTTCAAATAAACTTCCATTTCTGCTAAATGACGCGACAGCACATCTATTTGATCTAAAGCACCTGGAAATGTGGTAAATTTTTTCACAATAACCGGATTTACCATACCTGCCGAAATTTTGGATGCCCCTCTTTTGCTATCCGAAAAAATCACAAAGGATTTGTTATGCTTTAGTAATTGATGTGCAAAAAACATCGAAGCAAATCCGTCTCCCACAATAATATAGTCTACTTGTCTCATAAAAAAAACCTGAGCAAAAATACTCAGGTTTTCTATGATTATAAAATTATTTCTTAGTAATTCCACAAATCGTTTTCCATTTGCAGAATTTGATCTTTAATACGATCGCTTTCTTCAAGTTGCTGTTCGGCATCACCAGGAATGTAATCGGAGATTGTCCCGCTTCCTAAACCGGTTCCCGACTTGTAAATAATCGAAGAGAAACGTCTCGCATTCAAGATATCATCAAAAGTAATGTCCGACGACAAGTTTCTGTTATTGAAAACTACAGCATTCGAAAGTACTTCTCTTGCGTTGGGATAATAGACCCAAAATAAATCGATGTACATATCTTCCGACTCAATTGGCATACCATCTGGACCAACTTGCCCCATCATAGATGGATCTTTCCCCATAGCTGCAATACCCAACAGGCGATACTTCATTTGAGCATCTCGCTTGTCGATGTACCACATTCCTTTGATTTTTATCAACTTGACGTTTTCTGATTTCACCTCATGCACATCGGTATACTCCTTCATTTGCGCATCACTAAGAGGTTTTCCTTGCTCGTTGATTTTTTCAACACCAGCGTCTGATAAACTTTCGTAACGTACTCTACTCGGGATTGACTCTGGAGCTAAGCGGGTTTCGAACATTTCATCATCATACACTTCGGTAATTTTACCAGCAATAATTGCGTCATACAATACTTGGAAGAGTGACTTGTTTTGGCTTACAATACCATCACTGTTTTTATAGATCGGTTGATTGATTTTATCGTTCAAATCAATAATTTCCCAAACAACCATACTTTTACCCACATCTTTCTCGTCGATATAGCCGTATTGGATAGGTTCTGCCTTGTTAGACACAATTGAATCGCCTACTTTAATTTGATTTTCTTCTCGTAATCTGCGGAATTCTTCAGGAGATTTTGAGTTTAAAATCGTCTGAGAAAATGCAAATCCTGAGGCTAAAACCAAAGCGCAACTGATTAATTTTTTCATTGTATGAGATCTAAATAATCTTTATCTAAATTATAACGTACCTTATTGTACATTTATTATCACCGCAGGAATCTTTTTCAAACCTTGGTTTCCGATTCCACTTGCCGAAGCATTAATGTTATACACATAACAAATATCTCCAGATCTTAGGTTTTTCGTCATTGCAGCTACTCCAGCCATGCTACTTCCATTAACTGTCATTGCAGCTCTTCCCGGAACTTTGAACATGAAACTGTTTACACTGAAACTTACTGGCCAATCGAAATCAGGCATCGCTACAGAAACATTCTGATTCGGAATTGACGAAGCTGGCATACTTACGATAGACTCGCCTCGTATTTGTCCAACAGGCGTTGGCAATCCTTTAATTCTGAACGTAAACGCTTTTGAAATACTTTCACCTTTAGGTCCTTTTCCAGAAATCGTCAATGTTGTTGATGTTCCTGCTCCTGGTGTAACCGTCCAGGTACCATTTCCTGTTTTAGAAACCGAAGCTCCTGAAGCGGATAGCGTTGTTTTGCTATTATCAGCACCTAAAATCGATCCTGAAATTGGGTTTGCTAAACCACGATATAAAACTTGCATTTTGTCTGCAGAAAGTAACGCTCCACTTTGGAAAGCTACGGTCTCGGCACCTGCAATTACTCTATACGTGTGGTTGAATGGTAATGAAATTGTTTTTCCATTGGCATCGGTAAATGAAACTTCCCCTCTGAAAGGAATATTTTCACCAATATTACCTGTAGGTAATGTTTTGATACCTTGTCCGTTTTCTACACGATCAACCCCTGTAATATTCAGGTTCGGAAGCGAACTAGAATAGTTTCCAATACTCACTTTCGCCATTGCTGGTTGTCCCTGAAGGATTACATCTGGAGCCGATACAATTGCTTCGAACGCGTTGAATTTAATATCAGCATCCACTTTTTCTTGCAGTAAGTTTGCTAACACATCCGACTCGATGTTACGAGCTTCTGCCTGCAGTACTTCTACATTCGCTAATGCTGCAACTAACGGTTGATTGTAGAATTTACCTACCAACCACGATTTTTTACCTTTCGTATTTTCAGTTACTAACGATTTCTTCGCTCTAGAAACCACTTGCTTCATTCGCGGATCAGCACTGAAGTTGGTTTCAATAAAAGTACGAAGTCCGTTTATTTTCGTAATGATATCTTGTGCTGGCTTCGATGGCTTTGTCTCATCTGCATTCGTAAAGAAAAAATGAGTGGAAGCATCTGTATTGTTCAGCGCATTAAAATTAAAATCATCAGAATCCTTTCCTGCTTTTCCGTCTAGATCAGCAAATTTGGACATTTCTCCTTTCGCACCGTCCAAGCTAGCAACCAACTGATCCACTTGTTCTTTCAAAGAAAGATACTGTCTGTTGGCTCCGTCGAAAGCCTCAGGAGAGTTTTTTGCCTTTTGGGCAAGGGTCTGTTCAAAAATGGAGTTTTTATCTTGAGTTAACAAACGTGTTTCCTCCAAAGAACCTCTCGTATCATTGTATGATCGGATAATCTCTTGATCAATCTGCATTGCCAACATCGCAATGAAAACGAGGTACATCAGATTGATCATCTTCTGACGTGGAGTCTCTTTTCCTGTAGCCATTTAAAACTTTTTTATCAAATTATTATTTTGGATACACGAATTCTTAAGACTTCATCGCACTAAGCATACCTCCATAAACTCTATTTAAGTTATTTAAGTTGGAAGTAAGACCTTGTAATTCTTCATTGAATTTTACGGATTGCTCAGCCGATTTCTGAAGATCAGCAACGTATTTTGTCTGATAATCAGAAGCTGCTTTTCCGTTCTCAATTTGCAACGCATAAAGTGCATTCATGCTTTCCATGTGAACGGCAGCTTTGTTCAACTGATCATTGTATTTATGTGTAGATGCAGAAACATCCACGGTTTGATTAATTTGATCTACTGAAGAAGAAAATTTATCAATTCCTGAACGTAATCTTTCAAATAATGACACGTCTAATTTAGCATCAGCTAGCATTTGATCTAACTTTGATGAAAGTGATGTTTCCAATTCACGTACTTCAGCAACTTGCAATGCGTTTGAAGAATGTCTTGGATTTGGTGATGCATCTTTGTCTAATAATTCTGGATATACATTTTCCCATGCATAAGTTTCCTCCGACGTTGGCGGGTTGAATGCATATAAGGTAAAGATTAATGCTTCTGTAATAAGACCTGCTCCCAAGATCCAGTTCGGATTGATAAGTCCGCCAAAAGTGGTATGAGTCATCTTAAAGAATGCACCCAAAATTACGATCGCAGCACCAATGGAATAAACAAAGTTGAGTTTTGCTTCTTTAGTTTTAAACATGCTATTTGATTTTTTTGATTATTTAATTTGTTATTTGGTTTTTCTTTTAATTTTTGCAGTTCCTTCTGGAATATCCTGTACGGTACGGAAACCGATGTAACTGCGCGCTGAATCTTTACGCTCCCAATCTCTGTAGCCCGTCATCAGCATATAGCCGACATCTTTCCATGAACCTCCACGAACCGATTTTTTAACTTCGCGGTACGCTTGGTTTGACAAGTACGGATTAAGGGTAGAAGAGAATTGGTATGTTGAATTGTTGTATGGCGATTCAGTCCACTCTGCAACGTTACCAGCCATATCATATAATCCGAAATCATTTTTCGCATTTTTAAATGATTTAACGGGTGCTGTGTAGGTATACGTTCCTGCTTTTTTATCTTCAATATAATCGCCTCGCTTTGGTTTAAAGTTCGCTAAATAACAACCTCTATCATCCATTAAATAAGGTCCACCCCAAGGATAGGTTGGATTTTCTCTCCCCCCTTTTGCTGCATATTCCCATTCCGCTTCTGTTGGTAGACGGAAAGCCATGGCTTTTTGCTTCTTATTTTTTAGCTGGGAGTTGTAGTCGCTCTTAAACTTTGTTTTAAAATTACAATAAGCGCGTGCCTGATCCCAAGTAACACCTACAACGGGATAGTTTTTATATGCAGAATGCCAAAAATAACCGTCGTAAAGTGGTTCATTATAAGCGTAATTAAAATCTTTAATCCACACTGTCGTGTCCGGATAAACAGCAATAATTACTTTTTTAAGATAGTTTGCACTTCTCGAATTGTCTTTCACGGCAGCCTCTACATCTTCCCATTGATAAGCAAATTTTATCTTAGACCAATCGATAATACGTTCATTATTAATTCTTCGGTCTACTGGAAGATACATAGACTCAATCACCTCCGCATATTCTACATCAGGAAACTGGTTGGTATTCCAATATAACGGAGCTGAATAATCTAATTTTTTAGAAGCATCATAACCATCACGACCTCCTTGCGAATCAAGAAAATCCTGATATGCTGAACTATTGCCTGCTTTTTTTGCTAAATACGAATACGGAGAACCATCAGCAACTTTCTCTGCTAAGAGTGTTCTTGCGATTGAATCCCGCACGTAATTAATGAAAAATCGGTATTCTGCATTGGTAGTTTCGGTTTCATCCATAAAAAATGATGACACTGTAACAGACTTGAGTGGTGCTTTTTCTGGTGTATCGGTAAAGTCTTGGTCAGCAAGTCCCATGATAAAAGAGCCACCAGGAATGGCAACCATTCCGTACGGTCTTTCCGCAACAAAGGATTTGGATTTCTCCTGCGGGATAATCTCACCTTTTGTTTTGGGCTTTCCAGTGGTTCCTCCTCCACCTCTTCCACACGAAGCAACTACGGCAGCTGCTGCAAGAATTGGCAATATTTTTTTCATGCTTGTTCTAAAAATTAGGCGGTAAATATATAATTTTTTTTGAAATCTTTAACATTTATTAGCAAACGCAAAAAAAAACAAATTATTTTAAATGGATCTAAAATTTATTCTACTGTAACTGATTTCGCAAGATTTCGGGGCTGATCCACATTGGCACCTCTGTATACCGCGATATAATATGACAAGAGTTGCAATGGAATTGCCGCAACGATTGGAGAAAAGCATTCTGAAGTTTCAGGCATTTCTATTACATAATCCGCCATTGAAGCCACTTGCTCATCACCTTTGTTAACAACCGCAATTACTTTTCCTTTTCTTGCTTTAATTTCCTGAACATTGCTTACAATTTTATCATAATGACCTTTTTTAGGTGCAATGATAACGATTGGCATATTTTCATCAATTAATGCAATTGGACCATGCTTCATTTCAGCTGCTGGATAACCTTCTGCATGGATGTACGAAATTTCTTTCAACTTTAAAGCTCCTTCTAAAGCCGAAGGGAAATTATATCCTCTTCCTAAGTACAAGAAATTGGTGGCATCAACGAAATTTTTAGCAATATCTTTACATAAGTCGTGCGTTGTTTGCAAAACCTCTTCTACCTTCTTCGGAATATTATCCAATTCAGTAATGAACTTCATGAATTCTCCGTTACTCAAATTACCATTATGTTTTCCTAGCTTAAGCGCAATTAGAGACAAAATCGTTAACTGAGCAGTAAAAGCTTTTGTAGAAGCAACTCCAATTTCGGGTCCAGCATGCGTATACGAACCAGCATCGGTAACTCTCGCAATAGAGGAATCTACCACATTACAAATTCCATATACGAACGCTCCTTTTTCTTTTGCTAATTTAATTGCTGCCATCGTATCGGCAGTTTCACCAGATTGTGAGATAGCAATAACAAAATCGGTGGGTTTGATAATTGGATTTCGATATCTAAACTCAGAAGCATATTCTACTTCAACTGGAATTCGTGCAAATTCTTCAATTAAATATTCTCCAATTAATCCCGCATGCCAAGAAGTTCCGCACGCAATAATTAAGATTCTTTCTGCTTTGTTAATTCGGTTTAAGTGATCCCAAATACCCGCCATTTTGATGATTCCTTCATCAACTAATAAACGACCTCTCATGGTATCGTGAATTGATTTCGGCTGTTCGAAAATTTCTTTCAACATAAAATGTTCGTAACCGCCTTTTTCAATTTGCTCTAAACTCAATTTTAGTTCTTGAACTTGAGGTGTAATTGCTTCATTATCTTCTATAGAACGGATTTCAACACCATCTTCCAAAGAAATAACCGCCATATGACCTTCTTCTAGATAAATCGCTTCTTGAGTGAATTCAACAAAAGGAGACGCATCCGAAGCAATAAAATATTCTTTATCGCCTAAACCAATTGCTAGTGGAGAACCTAAACGTCCTACTACCAACTGACCTGGAAAATCATCATGCATTACTGTAATTGCATAGGCACCGTACACCTCATTTAGAGATGAGCGTACCGCTTCTGGAAAAGACAAACTTGGGTTTGTATCCATAAAATACTGAATCAAATTTACCAAAACCTCGGTATCTGTTTCCGAATGAAAAACAAATCCTTTTTCGGTAAGCATGGTTTTTATCGTATCATAATTTTCGATAATTCCATTATGTACCAAAGCTATTTTACCATTGTTTGATAAATGCGGATGCGAATTTCGGTCACTCGGCACGCCGTGAGTTGCCCAACGCGTATGCCCCATTCCCACATGGGCTGTACCTTTCAAATCCGAAGAAATCGATACAAGATCCTCTACCTTCCCTTTTGTTTTAGCAACTGAAAAAGCAGTTTGGTCTTTATCGAGAACGATACCAGCACTGTCGTACCCACGATATTCTAATCTTCTAAGTCCGTTTATCACGATTTCATATGCATCTTGAAATCCTGTATATCCTACAATACCACACATAGTATTTTATTTTTTCTTATTTATGTTTTAATTTATTTTTTGGTGTACGTTACCAAAAGCTGGGCTCTCTTCGCATTCTGTGCATGTGTACCCACCAACACCACACGATTCGGAGTATAAATTCTGCTGTCGACATTCGCACCATAGAAAGAAGTTGTCTGTTGATTAATCAGGAACGACCCAACTTTCATAATGAAAGGTTTACTTGTTTCCTCCTTTTCAACAATATCTTTCAATGTTTGTGTAATTGAAACGTCGTAATAAGCTGGATTTTTAGCCAAATCAAAAGCTTTCACCAATTTGAATGATCCTAGAGATCCGAAAACCTTCATATCGGTAAGGAAATCATAGACATTTTTTCCCTTAAACTCAATTGCTGTAAAGTCGTTTGGCTTTTCTAATGAATTATTCCACACCGATGTATCAGTGTAAAATCTCATTTTCGCAGAAAGAATTCCAATCTTATCATTTTTATAAAGCTCTTTTAACTGAGCAATAGCAGTTTCTGGAATTTTCGCTCCAAAGTTAGGTCCACCCATACCTTGTGCATACAATTTTTCGTCTCCAGTTATCGGATTAGCTCCTGCAAGCGCTGACTGTACTGCAGCCCCAGCACGATTAAACGTAATTTGGCTGTAACTAGGATTGGCATTGCTAATGTTGAATGTAAACGTTGCTGGTGTTGCCTTAGCTGTACCGTCTGTTGTAACGTCATGCTTATAATACATTGTAATATCGGTAACTCCAGGAATATTCATCTTCATTAAATACCCATCGTTCTCTTGTACAGATACTCGCAGACCTTTAAAATATCGAATGAAATTTGACAAGTTACTTAAATCCGAAGATTTTGATTTGTCGATGATTTTAGTTTTGAAAAAATCCTTATCCAAATTAATACGTATACCAGCAGGGCGAGAAAGTAATGAGGCATTATCTGCATCTTTCGTTACTTCGACCGACGTTACTTTACCATTGAATGAATACGAACCAATTTCAGGTCCTAAACCAACAACTTTGTTAGAATAAATAGTATCATTAACAGAACCTAAAAAGTCCGTAACCTCGTGTACTTTAATGGTAAGAGGTGATGTTTTTGCTTTTCCATATTTGTAAACAGGAAAAGTCTTCACCACCTTTTTGGCTGCTACATTATCAACTGGCCAGGTATATTCTTCAAGCGTTGTTGTTTTAACCGAATCTTCCTTGGTATAATATTTCGGACGAATCGTCATTACAACAGAGTCGATTTTCGCATTCGTTCCAAAATCTGGAGCGTAAGAAGACATACGAAGCTGCGTTACAAATGCCGATTTCTGCAAACCAAATTGAGGCTCAGAAAAAGCACCAATTACCACTGTATCTTTACGCGTGGTCGCATCAATTCTACCGTCTGCTTTTATGGTATCGAAATTTGAAAT
>JAYRQH010000279.1:0-1720 GCA_041910715.1 Bergeyella sp. | reverse complement strand
CCGACTAAGGCGGATAGGAAAACTGCGAAAGTTAGAAATTTTCTACATATTCCACCGGTAGAATGTTTTTTTCCATACTCAGCATTTGGGCAACTTTCAGCGCAGAACCTTTTAATTCTTTTAACGAATCGTAAATGTCTGCAGCATTGTCTTCGTTCAGAATTTTTCGTGCCTCCTCTTCATCTTTCGTGATTTTATTTCCGTAATATTTCAGGTAGTTGACACCGACTTTTGCTCCCGCTTTAAGCAGGCTGCTTGTCCGTTCAATTTTTCCCGTGGGGATTTTATTTAGTGTTTTCATTTTTAAATTTTGTCTGTCAAATGTTTTTAACGCAATGTCGCAATGGTTTTTTAAATTGCTAAATGTTTTAAGTTCGCAAGGGTGTTGTTTTAAGCTCCTTTGGGAGCTTTATCTGTGTAGCTTAAAGCATTTGTTTTTGGCGGCACTCCGTAGGAGTGCTATTTTTAATTCATCTTTTAATTTTCAGATTGAACTTCTACGGAGTTCTCTTTAACACAATTATTCGTAATTTCTACGCAGATTCCGCACCTACGGAGCGGAACATTCTCCTGTTTTCTTTTTAATTTTCGCAACTGAAGTACCTAATTCTTTTAAATTTAAATTTTGAATCGGCGAATCTCGCAGCCCGACCTGAACGGAGCTCTTTTTGTAAGACTGGGAAAAGCATTGGCACAAAAAAGCGGGAGTGGAGGGCGGAAATAGCTGCCCAAATAAATATTAGCTTATTCGAAACCAAAAGCAGTTGCCAATCGCTATTCATCAACTCATTTAAAATTTTCCTTCCATAGAAATTTTCCAAGGTCGAAAACTTTTCTCAATGGCTCGTTGTCCATCAGTTCAAAACCCGTATCGATGGTTTTCTCGATGAAAATATCTGTTTTTTCAAAATCGGAAGAAGAGTCTTTTGTCCAGAAATCAATAGCGGAAACCAAATGGAGCCAAAGTGCTTCCTGTCTCGATTTTTCGTTGAATTTTCGGATGTCTTCTTTCGCTTTTTCAATCATTTCCCACTCGTTGAAATCGAGAGTGTTAACAAATTGTTTATGGGTTTCTCTGAGATTCTGAAGCGTTTTGATATTCTGGATTTTATTGCTTCCTAAAATAGATAAAACTAAAGAACGGTTCATCGTCATATTTTCAAAAAAAATGTAATACACATTCAGGAGTTTTTCTTTGGTTGTCACTTCGCTCGAAGAATTCACTTCCGAAGCGAGTTCAAGAGATTTCGTGAAAAGATGATTCAATATTTCTCTTTCAATTTGCTCGAATCCTGAGAAATAGTGATAAAATTCTTTCTCCTCAAAATTATTTCCTTTCGCAAAAAGGTAAACGTTTTTCGGTTTCTCCCCGTGATTCAGAAGATAATCTCCGTATAATTCAAATATTTTTTCCTGTGTGATATGGGCTTGTTCTTGCATAATAGAATTTATTTATGGACAAATTTAGTAAATAAATTTACATTTAATTAAAATAAAGTATAAATTTGTACTATATAAACCATTTAATTTTTGAATTATGTTGACAATACAGGCACAATCGAATATACCTACTGATTTTGGTATGTTTACTGTTTATGCGTTCTCAGAACACGAAGATGATTGGAATCCGCACTTGGTTTGGGTGGCAGAAAATACAGATTTCAGCAAAACAGTAAACGTTCGTTTTCATTCAGAATGTATCACAGGCGAGATTTTTCAT
>JAYRQH010000278.1:0-15086 GCA_041910715.1 Bergeyella sp. | reverse complement strand
GATTTTTTAAAATACCGAATCGTTAAATAATACAACCCGAAAATAACCACTGAAGTAATCGCGAGAATATTTCGCAACTGCGTATCTCCGTTGGTAAGCTGCGGATATTTGAACAATAAAATCAGTGCAATACCAGTAAGCCAAATAAACTGGGTGTTGTATTCTTTAATTAGCCAACGTTTCCATTTGAATTCCATCGAACTAAATGTGGATCCCAGTCCTGAAAAATTGGGAATCCAGCGATGCACTTTACGGGTATATTCGTCGAACTGAGCGCCAAATTTCCCTCTTAAAAAATTTTCTTCGGCAAGAACAATGCATTGATAAATAAATAGGAACAGTGGCATGACGACAAATGTATAAAGAAGTGAATTGGCCATAATACCTACTCCTAAAAGCATTAGAATATTGCCGACATACAGCGGATTACGAACATGCGTAAAAATTCCTTCGGTAACTAATCCATCAGCATAAACCTTCTTTCCTAAACCACCTCGCACGATATATGCTAAACCAATAGTTCCACCACGAATAAGCTGTCCCAAAACCGTGATAATTAAGCCTAAAATGATTGGAAACCAGTAGTAGTTTGAGCCAAAAACGCGCTCTGAAAACAAATCAGGTGACGGAATGAATAGTAATAAGTATAAAAAAATAAACAGGAAGTTCCTGTATTTGAAGAAAAAATTTCCAATCTCTATCATAGTTTACGTGCGATTATACCGGTAAAATTATACCATTTAAAAAATACTTCTACTTCTTGGAAACCAGCCTCTTTTAGCAAATTGACATTTTCACTGGTTTTATATGGGATGAGAACATTTTCCAATGCTTCTCGTTTCTGTGAAATCTCAAGTTCACTGTAGTTGTTCCTTCTTTTGAAATCGTAATAGAAATCAATGAAATCACGATTTAAGGATTTTTCTTCAGTAAGGATTTTTTCAAAAAGAATAAAAGCCGAGCCCGGCACCATGCCGTCATAAATTTTCCGCACAATTTCCAGACGATGTAAGGGTCTGATGAATTGCAACACTAAGACCATGCATACTACAGAGGCATTGTGCACAGGAACCGATTGCGTTAAATCGGCCACCTCAAGTTTAATCTCACGATTGAGGTGAAAGCCATCAAGCTTCTCGCGGCATTTGTCAATCATTTCCTGAGAATCATCAATACCTACAAATGGGATTCCGTCGGCAACCTGTTTATCCATCAAGAGTAGCGACGTACCTGTAGAACAACCTAAGTCGTAGATAAAGGTGTCTGGTTGTGCGTATTTAGCAGCCAGTTCACTGGTCATCCGTTGCATTTCGTGATAGAAAGGCACCGAGCGGCTCACCATATCATCAAAAACACCAGCGACTTTTTCATTAAATTCAAAATCAAACTGAATCTTCTGTTTTTCGCTGAAAACCTTATCGGAAGAGCTATCTTCTAGCATGATTTTTTTTTTCAAAAGTAAACTAAATTCAAATAGGGTATTTAATTTTTTTTTGTTCGTAGCTATTTTTAACAAAAATTTAGAGTTTGTACCAATGACACGTTGGAATTAACTTAAACGTGCACACTTTTTTATTAATCTGTATCCTTATACGAATGAATAAGTTTGTCTAAGTTGAGGCTGCGAGCCGAGGCATCAAAAATTTCACGGTAGGTGCCATCCAACTGTACCAACTCATCATGCGTTCCGCTTTCTACGACCCTACCCTTTTTCATGACATAAATACGGTCTGAATCTAAAATTTGAGATAAAGAGTGCGAAATAATCACCACCGTTCTGCCTTCTTTAATGGCATCTAATGAGTTTTTAATTTGTTCGGTTGCGATGGCATCCAAACTCGCGGTAGGTTCATCGAGGAAGATAATGGGTGGATTTTTCAAGAACAAACGCGCAATGGCAATTCGTTGTTGCTGACCACCTGAGAGTTGCGTCGCATCGTGCTGGTATCCGTCGTTGAGTTCCAAAATCTGGTCATGTAAATAGGCTTTTCGTGCGGCTTCCTGAACTTGCTCAAAACTGGCATCCATTTTTCCGTACCGAATGTTGTCTTCGATACTGCCTTTAAAAATGTGATTTTTCTGTAAAACCAAGCCAATTTTATCTCTTAAAAATGTATTGTCATATTCATTAAGATTGGTTCCATCTAAAAAAATAGCTCCACTCGTGGGAAGATAAAACTTACAGAGCAAATTGATTACCGTTGATTTTCCCGCACCACTCAAGCCGACCAAAGCGGTGGTTTTGCCAGTTTCGATACGCATACTGACATCATGCAAAGCTTGAACTCCGTTTGGATACGAAAAATTTACGTTTTTGAGTTCAAAGGTGCCACGAATATCCTTTTCATGTAAATTGCCGCTTGGTTCCTTTTCAGTATCGGCATTTAGAATATCAAAATATCCTTCTGCATAGATCATGGCGTCATTCATGTCGTCATAAATCCGATGAAGTTGACGAATTGGTGCCGAAACGTTGTTGAACAACATCACATGCAACATAATGGCTCCAATAGTCATCTGTTGATTCAGCACCAAATATACCGTCAACAAAATAATCAGCACAACGCCAATTTGTTCAATAAATGATTTGAAACCATCGTAAATAAAATTGGTTCGTCGCGTGTACAACTGACTTTCCATTAAGTCCATTTGCAGATCGTATTGCTTTTTACCTTCAAACCGTTCTTGGGTAAAACTTTTGATGACCATGATGGAATTGATTAAATTCAGAAGTCCAGACGTTTTTTGTTCACGCTGATTGCGTAATTGTCTACGTACGCCCGATAGTTTGGTCGCCTGTAATGAACTCACATAGAAATAAATAGGCACGACAATAGTGGAAACTAAACCAACATAAAAATTCTGCATGTACATAACAACCAATGCAATTATTGCCGTAGAAAATAGCGGTAATATATCTATAAAAAAATTCTGCACCAATCGGGTTAAACTTTCAATCCCCCGATCAATACGGGTTTGCAACTTCCCCGAATCATGCTCGTCATCAGTAAAATAAGCAACTCGATAGGTAAGAATTTTGTCAATCGCCTGTTGGGCGAGAACCGAACTTACGTTAATACGAATTTTTTCGCCGTAAAATTTCTGACCGAAATTAATAAAGATGTTTGCAATTTCTTTCACCAATAAAATCACCGTAATAATCACCAATACATGAATTCCTTCAACCATGGGATCAGGAAGGTGCGTAAGTTGTGTGACTTCATCTACAGTATATTTTAAGACAATCGGGTTTACTTGTGCGGATAAGGCGCCCAACAGTGTCAGAAAAAGCGTCCCGTAGATCATTTTGCGATACGGTTTTATAAAGGGAACCAATTGTTTATAAATTCCCCATAAAGTGACAGTTCTGCGGAAAGGTTTACTCATAGATTATGCGTTGGCTCACACAAATATAAGCAAGTGAAAAATTTCCTAATTCATTAAATAATGCGATTTTTTTATAAAATGAACATTAATCCTCAAAGAAATAAGATGCTTGGTAGGTTAATTCTGGACGAGATAATGCGATGCCTTCCGCTTCAGCCTGATCTGCACTGTAGGAAAAATTGATTTCCTTTTTCTGAAATAAAAACGCTGAGAATTTATTCTTGTCTAGGATTGAATTAAAAATCATTTCAATATCCGAATTTGCTAATGATGCAAAGCTAATATCTTCAAAACCGTAGAATAGCCTTAGATTATCGGCATTACTAAAATGATAATCAACAAAATTTTGAAATTGTTGTTTCGTGTCGAAGTTTCCAGCCCAAATATTATACACGTATTGTTTTTTATTGGCTTTATTGAGGATGTCCTGATACACGAAATTTTCTCCTAAATAAGCTTCCCGAACTTGCGGATCGTTTGCCAAATCTGCTGGAAGACCTTCTTTCAGAATTCGACCTTCGAACATGATATACGTCTTATGCGTAATGGCCAAGGTTTGCTGAACATTATGATCGGTAATCAAAATTCCGATATTTTTATCCACCAAGCTTCGCACAATTTTTTGAATGTCCTCAACCGCAATCGGGTCCACCCCTGCAAAAGGTTCATCTAAAAGAATAAAATTGGGACTTGTAGCCAAGCAACGCGCGATCTCGGTACGACGTCTTTCGCCACCCGAAAGCAAATCTCCCCGATTCTTACGGACATGTTGGAGTGAAAATTCCTCAATCAGTTCATCACATTTAAGCTGCTGTTCGCGTTTGGATAGTTTGGTAAGCTGGAGAACGCCCATGAGATTGTCTTCCACGCTTAATTTTCTGAAAACTGAAGCTTCTTGCGCGAGATACCCAATACCTTGTTGAGCCCTGCGATACATGGCGTCGGTAGTAATGTTTTTGTTATCTAAGAAAATATTTCCAGACGTAGGCTTCACCAGACCAACGGTCATATAAAACGTGGTGGTTTTCCCCGCTCCATTCGGTCCTAGCAAACCGACAATTTCACCTTGTGAAACTTCAACAGAAACACCTTTAACAACTTTTTTGGGTCCGTATTCTTTAACTAAATTTTCTCCGCGCAAGATCATAAGCGCAAAGATAAATATTTTTGCACCAACTTAAATAAATCTGGAAATTGAAAAAAACTTTCTGTACTTTTGGGATACAATCTAAAAAAGAACTATGGAAAATTACGGCTATACAGATGGGAGTCAACCTCCTGCGCCTTACCGATCGGACAAAAAATTAGCGGCAGGTTTACTTGCCATCCTTCTGGGGTCGTTAGGCATTCACAAATTTTATCTTGGCTACACCAAAGAAGGCGTTATCTTGTTACTCTCCACAATCATCATTATTCCTCTTCTTACGGTGATTACCTGCGGTATCGGCGGTTTTTTATACCCGGTAGTTTTGGTGATCCCAATTATTGAAGGAATTATCTATCTTACCATGAGTGATGAACAGTTTGACAATACGTATATCAAGCATCAAAAACCTTGGTTTTAAAATAAGAAAGGAGACAAATGCCTCCTTTATCTTAATTATATTATTGCGTAATCACGAATTCAGTAGAACAGCGGCTTCTTTGGCAGCGTAGGTAAAAATCATGTCGGCGCCAGCACGTTTTATACACGTTAAACTTTCTAAAATTGCTTTGTCATTATCAAGCCATCCGTTCTGTGCAGCGGCTTTCAGCATAGCATATTCTCCGCTGACATTATACACTGCGATCGGAAGATCGATCATCGAGCGAACTTTTGCAACAATATCAAGATAAGGCAATCCTGGTTTTATCATAATTATATCCGCACCTTCATCAACATCTTTCTGAACCTCATCCAAGGCTTCTCTGGAGTTATGAAAATCCATTTGATAGGTTTTTTTATCTGTAGGAATTTCAAGATCTGCTTTTGGAGCCGAATCCAATGCACTTCTGAATGGCCCGTAGAACGAACTTGCATACTTTGCGGCGTATGAAAGAATACCTACATTGGTATGTCCACTTTCTTCCAAAGCCTCGCGAATAACAGCAACCCGAGCATCCATCATATCACTTGGCGCAACAATGTCGGCACCTGCATCTGCATGCGAAACCGCCATTTTGGCTAACGCTTCATTGGTCGCATCATTGTCTATTGTTCCCGCACTAATGATACCATCATGGCCATAAATTGAATACGGATCTAAAGCAACATCAGGCATAACGATCATCCCAGGAACAGCATCTTTTATAGCTTTTATGGTTTGCTGCATCAATCCATTCTCATTCCAAGCTTCTTTTCCCGTATTATCTTTAACATCGTCGGACACTTTCATGTACAGATTCACCGCTTTAATGCCCAGTGCGAACAATTCTTTACATTCTGCAACCGTAAGATCGATACTCCTTCTAAAAATTCCCGGCATCGAGTCGATGGCTTCTTGTTTTCCCTGCCCTTCCATAACGAAAATAGGCATCACAAAATCATCTGTTGTGAGTACGGTTTCCCGCACCAAACTACGAATAGACTCGTTGGTTCTCAATCGTCTATTTCTTGAAAATATTATCATTTTTGGAATACTATTTGATGAAAAAATTATACTGCAAAGGTAAACATTCCTTACAGGACAACGTGGTTGTATATTAAATTGCTTTTTAATATATTTGTAAAACTTGAGGTGAAAACCTTTTTGTGTATGAAGAAACTTTTACTATCTCTATTTTTCGTCGGATTATTTTCAGGAGCAGCCTACGGGCAGATCACCCATAAAGAGCCGATTTCCGCCACTCAGAAGAATGACGATGGTGTTTTAGTAGCCTATCCTAATCCGGCACGCGATGTTTTAGTTTTAAAATCGAAAGACTCAAGTCTGAAAATAAAATCAGTGGCCTTTTATTCTATTTTAGGAGTGCAAGTTGCAGCCTATAATGTGAATTCGGGTTCGTCCGAAATCCGTTTAGATCAATTAAAGGCAGGAAAATACTTACTGCGATATACGCTAAGTGATAATACCCAGAAAGTAACGCAAATTATCAAACAATAAAACATAAAAAAACTCTGAATTTCTTCAGAGTTTTTTTATGTTTTGATATTTTTTTAGTAACCCGATTTACTTTCTTCGGCTGATTTACCTGCTAATGCTTTTGCTGACGATGTCCCAATACGTTTAACGCCCATTGCAATCATATCCAATGCTTCCTGATGCGTGCGAACACCGCCCGCAGCTTTTACGGGATGCTTTCCTGCATTTTCTAACATAATTTTTATACCTTCTGGTGTTGCACCGTTGGGCTTTCCTCCTTCTGTTTGATAAAATCCTGTCGATGATTTAATGAAGATTTGATCTTCTTGACCTTGAAAGTTTTCGGCGGACCATTCTACAATGCTTTTGGTAACTTCTGCAATTTGTTCATCGCTAAGGGCAGCGATCTCGATAATCCACTTCACCATTTTTTGATGATCCAAACCAAGCTTTGTACATGCCACAAATTCGTTTTTCACCGTCTGAATATCACCAGCTTTATACGCTTCATAATTTAGCACATAGTCCAGCTCGTCAACCCCGTCCTCAATGGCTTTTCGGGCTTCTTCCAATTTATGTTCCGTAGTGTAGGCACCTTCGTGAAAACCAATAACCGTTCCCACTAAAACATCTGCATTTTTTTCCTTTATGTATTGCGAAATTTTTTGCACATATTCAGGTCGAATCATCACTAAAATAAAATGATTAGCAATTGCTTCGTCTGTTAATTCTAAAACCTTTTGGTAGGTTTGTTCCTCGGTTAAACCTGATTGTACTGGAGTTTTTAAATACGTGGAATCGAGATATTTTTCTATCGGCAACATATCCTACTATACTTTTAATTGTCTGTTAATACTTTGCTCCAAAGATATGAATGTTTCGGTTCTTGTCACGCCTTTTAGCTTTTGAATTTTGTTTAGAATCTCCATTAAATGATCATTATCTCGGCACAACACTTTCAGAAAAATAGTATAATTACCTGTTGTGTAGTGGGCTTCGACAACTTCATTGATTTTGTCAAGCGCCGAAACGGCATCCTTGTAGTAACTTGGTTGATCCAGGAAAACCCCGATATAAGAAACTACCTTATACCCTACTTTTCTCGGATTGAGGAAGGATATGGAATTTTCTATAATTCCGGCTTGTTCCAATTTTTTAATTCTTTGGTGAACGGCGGTCGTCGAGATCCCAACATTTTTGGAGATGTGTGCTAAAGAAGTTTTCGCATTATCCATCAACATATAAATGATTTCTTTATCTACCGAATCCAATTGATATCCCGTGTTTGTAGCAATTTTCATTTGATGTTTTTTATAGTTGTTTTTTAGATTCTTGAGTATTAAATTTCATAATAACCGGAAAGTGATCACTATATCCGCCAATATACCGTGAACCCGCATAGGTTCGGAAAGGCCTTCCTCGGAAACGCTTATCATTACTTCTCAATTTGTCCGACGTGAACACTTCCGCTCCCAGAAATTGTAAGGTTGTTGTACCACCTTTAAAATCCGGAGATATCATGATTTGATCAAACAGCAACCCATTTGTATGATGAAAAGTAGAAAAGATTCGGCTTTTGTAAATTTCAGAAAATGGGTTATACATCGCCGTTTCTTCACTTATCGCAAGCATCTTTCGAATCCCTACGTCGTCTGGGTTGGTATTAAAATCTCCCAAAATAATTACAGGTTCATTTTCCTTTTCGATGTTCTTACGCACCCTCTCTTTAAGTTCACTGAGGATATAGTCTCGTTTTGGTTTATTAACATCTTTTTCTCTCCTAGAAGGCAAGTGAAGAACGTAAACATGAAAAATATCCTCTCGATACTTCAGCTTGCAGTACAAAATATCGCGCGTCGTATCATAGCTTTCGGATGTTTTATCTTCAATTTCAAACAGATACGTAATCGTTTTAGAATCCAGCACTTCAATTTCTAGCGTGTTGTAAATTAGTGCCACGTCGATACCCCGCTCGTCCAGACTATTAAAATGAATAAAATTATAGTAGGGATGAAAAGGCGCCAAAGTCATTAAATCTTTCAAAGGCTGATCACCTTGCACTTCGCTTACTCCCGCAAAAATGGGCAGTTTGCCGTACTTTTGCTGAACTAGTTCAAACACATCTGCAATTTTGTAGAGCTTATCCAAGTAACGACCTTTGGTCCAGCTTCGGAATCCATTAAAGTTCTTTTTATCCTGAATACCTTTTGTATCTGTTGGTACAAAAAGATTTTCAAGATTATAAAACATAATCACTTCCTGGTTTTGAGCTTCCTCCCCGTATAATTCGTCCATAAAATTCGTTGTAAAATTAACACTTATTTTCACCTTTTCGTTCTAATAATCTATATTATGGGAATTATATAAAATATTTTTCTTTAAAATATTAATTATGAAAATTTTTTAAATGATATCCAATCAAAAATTCTCAAAACGCTAATACGCATTATTGCTAAAAAAAAATAAAAACAATAGCGAAAGAAATCTATATGATCGTAGGTGCATATTTAATTCAGCTGAAATCGGATACAGGATCTTCTGTAGCGAAAGTACTTGTTAAATAAAATCCATGTTATTAAATAAAAAATCCACTTTTTGGGAAGTGGATTTTTTAATTTAAAATTGATCTTGAAGCAAATCGGGTCGCCGTTCTTTGGTGATGCGCACAGCCTCGTCGTGGCGCCATTCCTCAATTTTGCCAAAATTACCACTCAGCAAAACATCGGGAACCCGTAAACCTTTATACTCGTCTGGCCTCGTGTAAATCGGTGGCGATAACAAATCATCTTGAAAACTATCTGTTAACGCGCTTTGCTCATCATTCAGAACACCGGGAAGCAAACGAATAACCGAGTCGGCAAGCACACATGCAGCCAACTCACCTCCTGTAAGAACGTAGTCTCCAATTGAGAGCTCAAAAGTGACATGCAGGTCGCGCACTCGCTGATCAATTCCTTTATAATGCCCACAGATAATCATCAAATTTTCTTTAATGGAAAATGTGTTGGCAATTTTTTGGTTTAGGGTTTTTCCTTCGGGTGTGAGGTAGATAATTTCGTCGTAGTTTCTTTGTACCTTCAACTCCGAAATGCATTTGTCCAAAGGTTCCACCATCATGACCATGCCCGCACCACCGCCGTACGGCTCATCGTCTATTTGTTTGTGCTTTCCTACACTCCAATCGCGCAACTGATGAAAATGAACTTCGGCAAGACCTTTATTCATCGCACGTTTTAAGATAGACGCTTGAAAGGGACTTTCCATTAACTCGGGAAGCACACTTATGATATCAATTCTCATTGTTCTGTTTTATTTGTTTTTGTTGGCAGAATGATTAGCCGAAGTGAGGAATCTTTATTGAAATAACTCCACATCCAATTGAAGAAAATGGCCAGTTTATTACGTACGGTTAAGATGAGCATTAAATGCAAAAACATCCAAAAATACCATGCGAACGTTCCTTGAAACTTCCATTTTGGCAAGTCGACAACCGCTTTGTGTTTTCCAATGGTTGCCATGGATCCGCGATCAATATACTCGTATTCCTTCCATTGGGATTCTGATTTTTTAAGAAAATTTTTCGCAAGATTAGAACCTTGATTTAGCGCTACATTCGCAACTTGAGGATGTCCATTCGGATATTTTGGTGTTTCCATATAGGCGATATCACCAATGGCATAAATGGAATCATAACCTTTTATTTTATTAAAACGGTCAACAATAAAACGGTTCCGAATCATTTTATCTTCGCCCAAACCTTCAATGATATTCCCCGTGACACCAGCCGCCCAAATCACATTATTACTCGGAATCACTTTACCGCTTTGCATTGAGACAACATCGCCATCATAATCAACAACGCGTTCGCCGCTCCAAAAATCAACACCCAAATCTTTAAGATATTGTTCGGATTTGTCCTGCGCTTCTTTGCTCATAACATCCAATGGCTTATCGGTGGCGGATACCAAGATAATTTTCAGATGATTAAAATTCATATGGGGATAGTCCCTTGGCAATACTTCCTTCTTCATTTCCGCAAATGCTCCCGCCAATTCTACGCCCGTTGGACCACTTCCTACGATAACGATATTCCAATTTCCATCATCGCTCCGTGATTTTTCAATGATCAACTTTTCGAATGTTAATAATATTTGGTTTCGGATACTGATTGCTTCTTGTGTATTTTTCATACCGTAGGTCAAGCGTTCCATTTTTTCGTTTCCAAAAAAATTGGTTTTACAGCCCGTGGCGATTACCAATTTATCGTACGTAAAAACGGCATCCGCGGTAACAATCTTGTTTTCCTCTGGAATAATGCGCTCCACATCAGACATGCGAAACTGCACATTTCGTGAACGCTGAAAAATTTTACGAAAGGGAAATGAAATATTAGAAGGCTCAATCCTTCCACTCGCTACTTGATAAAATAGGGGTTGAAACATATGATGATTAACCCGATCGATAAGGACGACTTTGTGCCCGCTTTTCCCACTCAACTTTCGAGCAAAGCTAAGCCCTGCAAAACCACCTCCAATAACAACAATTTTATCACGCATACGAAGTTTTTTACAAAATTAAGGTTTTTAAAACCAATCCTCACGAAAGGAAAAAAATAAAAAACCAAAATCGTGTATTCTAGAGACGAATATCTATTTTTGCAAGCGCATGGCAAAAAAAACGACTCGAACTCGAAAAAAGACAACCCGAAAAAGGCATATTAACCGCCGTAAAAACTATCTTTTACGACGTATCTTTCTGTTAACCATTCTTGCCATTGCATTACTAGGAACCGGCTATTATCTCAAAGAGAAAATTAGCTTTTATTATGCAATGTATTTTAAAAAATTCGAGCATAAAAATCTGAAAAACAACGAATACGAAACCAATCGAATTAAAAAAATCATTCAGGAGCATAACGACAAAACATTTGGAATTGACATCTCGCATTACCAGCGTAAAGAAGACATCCAATGGGACAGTCTTTCAATTGCCAACGGCGCAATATCCATCGATTTTGTGGTACTGCGTGCCACGATGGGCAATGGCAGTTCGGACAAACATTTTGATGAATTTTGGCAACTTGCTAAAAAGCATGACAAAATCCGTGGGGCTTACCATTTTTATCGCCCAGATGAAGATCCGATACGGCAAGCGAATAATTTTCTTGACAATGTGCAACTCGAAAGCGGCGATTTGCCACCTGTTTTAGACATCGAAAAAGCGCCCCGAAGAAAATCCAAAGAACAACTTATTGCCGATTTGAAAGTATGGTGCAAAATCATGGAAGAAAAATACGGAACCAAACCGATTATTTACACTTATTACTACTACTATAAGGATTATTTGCGTGGCGAATTTGATGATTATCCCATATGGCTTGCCAATTACAATGATGTACTCATGCCATCCGAAAAAGATCCGTGGTTATTTTGGCAGTTTTCAGAAAAAGGAATCGTTCACGGTATTAACACCAAAGTAGATCTTAATGTCTATCAGGGTGGACTTTGGTCGTTAAAAGGACTGACAATAGACTAATATCCTGGTCAACTCTCTTTCAGCGTCTTTCTTTCGGGAATTGTTTTCGTATTTTTGCAGCCAAATAGTAAGAAATGAATTACGTTGCTGCAGAAAACCTATCCAAATCGTATGGTTTAAAATCTCTTTTCAGAAACATCAGCTTTAATATTAATGAAGGGGACAAGATTGCTATCGTCGCAAAAAACGGAAGCGGAAAATCAACACTTCTTAAGATTTTGATGGGAAAAGAAATTGCAGATGAAGGCGACGTAACGATAAATAAAGACATCCAAGTCGTTCTTTTTGACCAAGAAATAGATTTTGATTCCGACTTAAGCATTGACGAATTTATGATGACATTAGATTCGCCACCCATTCTCGCTCTAAAAAAATACCACCATTCTCTCATTTCACAGGACACTAAAGAAATGGAAGAAGCCATTGCAGCAATGGAACTTCAAAAAGCGTGGGATCTCGAAAATGAGATGAAACAAATTCTGTCGCAGTTAAAAATAACCGATCTGCAGGCAAAAATGGGAACGCTCTCGGGAGGCCAAATTAAACGTGTGGCATTAGCAAAACTGTTGACGGAAACTCGTGCAGAGCATCGCCATACCCTACTCATCATGGACGAACCTACCAACCACCTGGATGTGGAAATGGTGGAATGGCTGGAAAACTATTTAAGTAAAGCCAAAATTACGTTGTTATTGGTTACGCACGATCGGTACTTTTTAGATTCGGTGTGTGAGATCGTATGGGAAATGGAAGACCAAAATTTGTACGTACACCAAGGAAGTTATGCATCCTACTTGGAGAACAAAATGATTCGCGAGGAAAATCTTAATTCTACCATTGATAAAGCAAACAATCTATATCGAAAGGAACTTGAGTGGATGCGACGCCAGCCAAAAGCGCGAACTACAAAATCAAAATCGAGAATTGATGCCTTTTATGAAACCGAAAAAGTAGCCAAAACCAACACGAAAAAAGATGGTCTCGAACTGGATTTTGAGATGAAACGTCTCGGGAAAAAGATCCTAGAACTTCGGAACATAAATAAAAGTTACGGAAACAACCTTTTGCTAAAAGATTTCTCGTATCAGTTTCAGCGAGGTGAAAAAGTAGGCATTGTTGGTAAAAATGGAGCTGGAAAATCTACCTTACTCAATATTATTCAAGGTTTAGAACCTCAGGACGCTGGAGAGATCGAAACGGGAGAGACGATAAAATTCGGCTATTTCTCTCAAAAAGGTTTGCAGTATAAGGAAGAAGAACGTGTAATTGATTTTATACGAGAAATCTCGGAAAACTTCCCATTAGCCAATGGTAGAACCCTATCGGCTTCGCAATTTTTACGCCTATTTTTGTTTGATGATCAAGCGCAATATTCACCAATATCGAAGCTGTCCGGTGGCGAGAAACGACGGCTGCATTTGATGTATGTTCTGTATCAAAATCCCAATTTTTTAATTTTTGACGAACCTACCAACGACCTCGACTTACCAACGCTTACCGTTTTAGAAAACTTTTTGCTCAATTTTCAAGGCTCACTCATTGTTGTTTCTCACGATCGATATTTTATGGATCGGATCGTTGATCATGTTTTAGCATTCGAAGGCGAAGGAAAAATTAAGGATTTTACAGGAAGTTTCTCCGAGTACCGCGAGTGGAAGAAAAAACAAACCGAAGAGAAAAAAGCAGTTGAAGTGCATATTCCCGAGCCTCAAAAACAAGAGAGTTCTACACCTAAATCTAGTTCCAAACGAAAACTGTCTTATAAAGAACAACGCGAATTGGAAACCATTGAAAAAGAAATGCCTGAGTTTGAAAAGAAACGTAATGGGATCCTTGACCTTCTGAATAATGAAGTCGACTATGAAAAAATCGCACAACTATCTGCAGATTTAGAAGCTATTTCTGAAAAGTTAGAGAATCACGAAATGCGTTGGCTGGAACTGAATGAAGACTAATCCTACGTAAACGAAATCCATCTTTTTTCTGCTGAACTCTGCAATGCCATGTCGACAAGCTTCATATTCAGAACAATTTCAGAAGCTGGCGATGGTAATGCGTTTCCAAAAACCATGTGCTCGTAAATTTCTTGAAAATAATGCATGTAATTTCCTGGTGCGCTAGTGAGTTCACTTCGATTTTCGCTGCCGTCATTTAAAATTATATTCAAAATTCCATCTGGTTTAGTCAGGGGAAGCGTCCATTCTTCGTTGAAAACAGGGATGGCTCCAGAAACCAATTCATTTTCTTGATCATCCGATCGTTCTTGAAGAAAACAGCCTTGTGATCCAAAAACTTTGTACGCATAATGATCTTCTTTTGAAAAAATAGAACCTTTCAGACGCACTCTTTTTTCGTCAGCATACGCCAATAAAATTTCAAAATAGTCATTCGCAAAAGCGCTTCCTTTCATGGAAAAAACATCGGCAAAAACAGAAATTGGCTTTCCAAATAAAACCACCGCTTGATCTAAAAGATGTGTTCCCAAATCGTGCAAAGCGCCGGAACCGGGCAAGGAAGGATTTTCTTTATGAATTTTGGATCCTGCTTGTGGCCGAAATCGATCAAAACGGATTTCTACTTCTTTGATATCACCCAGAACATTCTCCTTTAAAATTTTATCTACCTGCATGAAATCACGATCAAAACGTCTGTTTTGGAAAACACTCAGAAAAACGTTTTTTGATTTTGCCAATTCCACCAATTCTTCCGCTTCGGTGGCATTCACCGTAAAGGGCTTTTCAACAATCACATTTTTCCCAGCATTTAAGGCTTTTTTGCAGTAGTCGTAATGCGTCTGCACAGGAGTATTCACCACCACCAATTCAATATCGGGGTTGGCTAGCAATTCTTCCACACTTCGATAAAGTATCGAAGACGGATATTTTTCCTGAGATTCGTTCTTGGAACGTTCCACAATTCCTGCCAGATGAAAACCTGGATGTTCATTAAAAAAAGGTGCGTGAAATACACGGCCGCTCATTCCGAAAGCGCAAAGCCCCACTTGAATCATCTGCATAGTAAACGATTTTTTACAAATATAAAATTTTCCCTCTTTTTACTTGACGTATGAAGCTGTTTATTATAATATTAATGATAGTTTTG